>CBILQL010000352.1:0-5847 GCA_966238865.1 uncultured bacterium | reverse complement strand
GTTCGCGGTGCCGGTGCTCGGCCGGTTCGCGACGGCGGGCCGGCCGATGGACTCCAGCCACTGCGCCGTGGCGACAGCGATCACCAGGGCGGCATAGGCGGCCATGAGGGCTGCGAGCCAGGCGGTGGACAGCGGATCGCGGACCGAGAACCAGGCGAACAGGGCCATGGCCAGGAGCTGGACGGAGGCAACCCAGGCGAAGAGGCGCACCATCCCCGCCAGGGATTCCCGGCGGCGATGCCTGGCCAGGAGGCGGGAAAGGGAGCCGACCGCGTCCATGGGGCTAAGGCGCGGCCTTCGCCCGGGCGCCGGGCGCGGCCTCCGGCCGGAGAACCGGACGGTCGCCGGAATCGGCCTCGTTACGGGCTCCCTGGAGGTACCATGCCACGACGTTCACGCCCATCCGCAGGGCCTGCTCCCGCACCTCCGGCGGATCCTTGTGCACCTCCGGATCCTCCCAGCCGTTCCCGAGGTCGCTTTCATAGCTGTAGAATACCACGCCCCGTCCGTCCACGGCAATTCCGTAGGCGGTGGCGCGCTTGCCGTCGTGCTGGTGCACCTTGGGAAGCCCGGACGGGAACTTGTGGAAGCTCGAGAACACGGGATGGCGCTGCGGCAGCGCGGACAGGGGATGGTTCGGGAACAATGCCTTCATTTCGCGGCGGAAGGAGGTGTCCAGGCCGTAATTGTCGTCGGCGAAGAGCAGGCCGCCGCGCAGCAGGTACTCCCGCAGGATGCGGCGCTCCTCCTCGCTGAAGGCAACGTTGCCGTGCCCGGTCATGAAGAGGATGGGATGCCGGTAGAGGTCGCCGTCCAGCAGGCCCACCACCTTCTCCTCCGGGCAAATCGGCAGGCCGAGATCGGATCGCAGCCGCTTGCCCAGGTTGACGAGCATGGAGGGGCCGGCGTACCAGTCGCCGCCGCCGCCGTATTTCAGGCGCGCCAGGGACCAGCAGTCCCGGGCCGGGGCCGGGGCTTTGGCGGGGGCGCCCGCCGCCAGGAGCGGCAGCAATAGGGCCCCCGACAGGATCGGGACGATGGACGGGGAGGCGCGCGACATGCCCTTAAACTAGCAATCCGCCGACCCGGATGGGCGGGTGCGGAAGGCTCCCTGCGGCGGAGCGCCGGAACCGGCGGCGCAGCGACAGGCTCCGGAGGCGGGCCTGCCCGGCGTCAGCGGGAAACGGTGGCCTTGGGGGTTGTCTTGAGGCGGTTGTTCCAGAGCAGCCGGTAGGTCCAGTAATTGGCCATGACCTTCTTGACGTAGTCGCGGGTCTCCCAATAGCTGATCTCCTCGACCATCAGCTCCAGGGGTTTGGCGCCATGCTCCCTCTGCCAGCGCCGGGCCGGCTCCGGCCCCGCGTTGTAATTGGCCAGCACGAAATAGTAGTTGTCCTGGTAGTCCTGCTTCAGGTCGCGCAGGTAGGCGGTGCCCAGGCGGATGTTGGTCTCCGCGGTGGTGAGATGGGCCGCTTCGAAGCCCGCCAGCTTGTCCTTGCGCGCCAGGGTCCGGCCCGTGGCGGGCATGATCTGCATCAGGCCCAGCGCGCCCGCCGAGCTCTTGATCTCCCGATCGAACCCGCTCTCCTGCCGCATCAGCGCGAAGACGAGGGCCGGATCCACCCCGCGCTTGGCCGCGTACTTCTGGACCGTGGCCTCGTAGGGCCTCGGGTAGATGAGGCGCAGCACTTCGCGCGGCGCCGCGCCCCAGCGGTCCGCCGGGATCTTGTAGCTGAGCTGGATGCCCATGCGGTAGGCTTCCCGCCACAGCCCGCGATCCCGGAGCTTCCGGGCGTAGGCGTACAGGAACCAGGGATTGTTGCGCTCCTTCGAGGGAACGGTGCGCAACGTGAGCAGGGCCAGGGTGTCAAGCTTGAACTGCAGGAGCTTGCCCAATCCCAGGTATTCGCTTTCGAAGCTGCTGGTCACCCGGCTCGAGAAGCCCGACATGCCCTGCTTCATCCAGTCGCGGATGCCCTCGGAGGAGGAGGGCGCGAAGCGCGCCCAGGGCTCCAGGCTGTCGGGGAAGGCCTTCCGGGCCGTGAGCGCCTGGCGGGCCATGTGGCCGTAGAACTGGAAGGGGTAGGCGGAATAAACCGCCTGGAGCGTGGCGCGGGCGCCGGCGGAATCCTGGAGGGCCTCCTGGGAGACCGCCTCCCAGTAGAGGCCGGCCGAATACGCGTTGGAATTGGACTGATCGCGGATGGACTTGAACGCCTGGAGGGCGGCGGCGTAATTGCCGGACTTGTAATGGCAGAGGCCGATGCGGAAATTGGCCCAGTCGCCCCGCCGGTTGCCGCGGAAATCCGCCTGTTGGCGGTAATACTGCTCGATGGCCTCCGTGTACCGTCCCTCCTGCTCCAGCTCCCAGGCCCGGAGCCAGAAGATCTCCGAAGACTTGTCGTGCTTGGGGAAGCGCTCCAGGAACTTCTCGTACCAGGCCAGGGCCTTCTTCGGCTCCCCCAGGCGGTCGTGGCAGCGGGCTATCTGCAGGTACGCGTCCGGGTTCTCGCCGTAGCGCTCCAGGAACTTCTCGTACAGCGGGATGGCCTTGCGGTATTCCTTCTGCCGGTAATGCAGGCTGACGTAGCCCCAATGCAGCTTCTGCTTCTCGGGCTTGCCCGGCACCAGCGGCAGCATGGCCTCGCTGCGGCGGATGGCCTCCTCCAGCAGCCCCAGCTTGCCTTCCATCTCCAGCAGCAGGGCCTGGAGCTCGTAGGCCCCCTGGCCCGGCGCCCCGTAGGGGGCCAGCATGCGGTACAGGGAGTCGAGACGCTTGTCGCCGGGCGCGAGGTTGGCCAGGCGCTTGAGCAGCTCCTCGTGGCCTTCGGGGGCCCCGGAGAATCCCTGCAGTTCGAGCAGCTCGTAGAGGAAGTTCACCTTCACCGAGCGGCCCACCGAGCCCTGGATGACCCGCGAATAGAAGGCGATGCGGGCCGAATCGCTGGGCGCGGTGAGCGGGAACACCTCGACGCGGCGGTTGAGCAGGTGGTTCTGCCACACCGAGCCGCCCACCCACTCCAGGGTGGCCTGCAGCGCGCTGTCGGCCTTCAGGAATTCGCCCTGGCCCTCGTAGGCGGAGGCGAGGAGGAGGGTCCGGTAGACCTGGGCCAGGCGCTCGGTGGGCCGGGTCGCGGCCAGGAGCCGCACCGCCTTGTCGAAATCCCGCTTGCGCATGGCGTTCACGGCGCTCACCACGGAGAGCTGGAAGGCCTTCACCTCCTTGCGGGTCGGCTGCTTCATCTCGAAGGGCAGGCCGGGCTTGCCCGCCCCCGCCGTATCGCCGCCCTCGCCCTCGACCTCTTCCTCCTGGACCGGCCCCGCGTCGGCCTGGGCCGCGTCCTTCCGGAGCAGGGAGTCCACGGCCGCCTTCACGCGCCGGGACCCGGCGGATGCCTGGGATGCCGCGGGGTCTCCGGCCGGGTCCGCGGAGGCGGGAGCCTCCTTGGAAGCCGCCCAGACGCCGGCGGCGGCCAGTACGGCCGCGATACACAATCCCCGACCCATTTCGCGCAAGCTCCCCATCACGGATCAAAAATTACAATATCGCGAACCGCGCGGTAGCCGGTAAAAGGGCGGGAAAACGCCCGGAGGCGGGACCCCGGGAAGGGGCGCTCCCGGACGGGACTAACGGGAACGCTTCATGCCGACGCCTTCGAGCTTGGCCCCGAAACGGTCCTTCAGGAGGCGGATGATCTCGTCCGCCGTGGTCTGGCGCAGGACCTCCTCGCTCACCGCCCGGGCCTCGTCGTAGGGGATGGAGCGGATCAGCTTCTTCATCTCCAGCAGCATGCCCGGCCCCATCGACAGCTCGTCGATGCCCATGCCGATGAGGACGATGGCGGAGAGGGGGTCGCCGGCCATCTCCCCGCACACGCAGACCTGGATGCCGTGCTTGCGGCCCACCTCGATGACGGCCTTGATCTGCCGCCACACCGCCGGGCTCTGGGGCTCGAACAGGTCGGCGATGCGCTCGTTGGCCCGGTCCACGGCCAGGGTGAACTGGATCAGGTCGTTGGTGCCGATGCTGAAGAAGTCCACCTCGCGGGCCAGCTCGTCGGCCAGGAGCACCGCCGACGGCACCTCCACCATGCAGCCGATCTCCAGGGCGGGGTTGTAGGGCACCCCGTCCTTGTCGAGCTGGGCCCGCACCTCCTCCAGCACCTTCTTGGTCTCCCGGATCTCCCACAGGTTGCAGATCATCGGGAACATGAGGCGGATGTTGCTGGAGGCGCTGGCGCGCAGCACGGCCCGGAGCTGGGTCTTGAAGATCTCCTTGTTGGCCAGGCAGACGCGGATGGAGCGCCAGCCCATGAAGGGGTTGAGCTCGCCGGCCATCTTGAGGGCCGGCACCAGCTTGTCGCCGCCGGCGTCCATGGTGCGGATGGTCACCGTGCGGGGGCTCATCCGCTCCCCGATGTACTTGTAGGCCTGGTACTGCTCCTCCTCGCTGGGCATGTCCTCGCGGGTCAGGAACAGGAACTCGGACCGGTACAGGCCGATGGAGTCGCCGCCGTACTGGAGCACGCTCTCCACCTCGATGGGCAGCTCGATGTTGGCGGCCAGCTCGATGTGCTTCCCGTCGGTGGTCACCGCCTCCAGGTCCCGCAGGGTCGAAAGCTCCTGCTCCAGTGCGAAGAAGGCGGCCTTCTTGATCTCGTATTCCTTGATGTCGCGCAGGGACGGGTTGAGGATCACGATTCCGGCGGTCCCGTCCACGATGACGGTCTGCCCCGGCTCGATCTCGACCGCCGACCAGGGGATGCCGGACACCGCCGGGATCTCCAGGGAGCGCGAGAGGATGGCCACGTGGGAGGTCTTGCCGCCCACCTCCGTGGTCAGCCCCAGGGTGTTCTTGCGGTTGAACTGGGACAGCACCGAGGGGGTCAGGTTGCGGCTCATGATCACGACCGGCGTCCCCACGTCCAGGTAGCTCTGGTTGTTCTCCGACAGCATGAGGATGTCGATGACGCGGGTGGCCACGTCCCGCAGGTCGCTCATGTGGTCCTTGGAGAAGGCCCCGGACATGGCCTCGAACTTCTCGGCCAGGGAGCCGATGCGGGAGCTGTAGGCGTACTCGGCGTTGTGGAGGTTCTCGCGGATGTCCTTCAGCACCGCGTCCACGATCTCGCTGTCCTGCAGGAGCATCATGTGGCTGTCGAAGATGCGGGCCTCGTACTCGCCCACGTCCTCGCTGATGCGGTTCTTGATGCCGAGGATCTCCTTGTGGGCCCTGTCCAGGGCGCGGCGCAGGCGGGCCACCTCGTGCTCGGACTTCTCCGCGGGGATGACGCGCTTCTTGACCACCCGCTCCTCGGGATGGAGCAGGTAGGCGGGACCGATGGCGAAGCCCGGGGAGGCCGGGACGCCCTGCAGCACCGTGCGCTTCGGCTTGGATCCGTTCACGGGGAGGCTCCGGCGGTTGACCCCATAGGAGACAAACTAGAAAGTGGCGGATCGGCGGGAGCGCGCCGGGGCGCCCGAGGCCCGCCGGCGGCGGCATCCGAACCCATCCCGGACAGGCCCATCCTCAGCGACTCCGGTGCCGATCACTCGTACTTGAACCGGGACAGGAACAGGTTCTCGATGGCCGCCAGGGCCTCCGCCTCGTCCTGCCCTTCCGTTTCCACGCGGATCACGGCGCCCGGCTCGGCCGCGAGCAGCATGATGTTCATGATGCTCTTGGCGTTGGCCCGCATCCCGTCCTTGTAGAAGAAGACGTTGCTCTTGAACTTGGTGGCGGTCTCCACGATCAGGGCGGCCGGCCGCGCATGGATGCCGGAATCGTTGATGACGGTGAGTTCCTTGCTGACCATCGGATCAGGCTCCTTCCCGGAAGCGAATGGA
>CBILQL010000351.1:0-5855 GCA_966238865.1 uncultured bacterium | reverse complement strand
GTCGCGCCAGCTCATGTACGGCCGCCCGGACGAGACGGTGGAGAAGGCGCTGGCGCGCCTGCGCGCAGTGACCCTCGAGGACGTGCGCCGCTGCATCCACGACGTCTTCGACTCCCGCCGCTGGGCCACCGCCGCCGTGGTGCCCGACAAGGCCAGGATTTCCATGGAAAAGCTGATCGCCTTCTGACGGTCCGCATATTTCCCGCGTCGGGACCGCGGATTTGGGGCCATGAACGGGGCGGAGAAAGGTAGTTTTACCAATGCTCCACCCCCGGAAGGAGGGCTCCACGCCATGAAGACGTCCGCCTTTGCCTGGACCGCCTGCTTCGCCCTCGCCCTGTCCCTGGGAGGCTGCTTCGGCGGCAATGACGGGGATGACGATACCGCCGGCCCCGGAGGGCGCTCGAACCTCGACAAGCTGAGTCCCGGATTGTACCTGGGCGATTATTCCCCGTACGCCTCGGTCTCCCAGCTGGACGGCGATCTGGAATCGGAGTTCCTGATCAACGCGGACGGGTCGTACCGCTTCTTCTGGTTCTTCAACAACACCCCCGTCGTCGAATCCCGCGGCAGCTGGTTCCAGAGGGACTCGAACCTCCATTTCAACGGCAGCACCGAGGCCTATCTGGACGGTTCCATCTTCTACCCGGGCCTGCCGATCGAGGATGACACCAACACCGTCCGGGAGGTGACCGCGACGTCCTTCATCCGCAAGGAATGGACGCCCCTCCGCCAGAAGCCCCTCTGGATCACCTACCGGAAGCAGGACGCGAATCCGCTCGGCGACGGATCGTTCCGGTACTCCGAGGACTTCGTGGTGGACAGCGCCACGACCATCACCTACCAGGTCGACATCCGCCTGGAGGACGGCGGGGAATACGCCGAGAGCTTCCTCCAGAAATTCAAGGGAGGGGACACCTTGAGGGCCTACCTGGCCGATGCCGCATGGCAGCAGATCGGCAGCGTCCTCATCGTCGAGAATTACACCGGGCGCTTCTTCGACACCACGACCCATGCCTACAGCACGGAAAGGGACACGCTCCCGGGAGCCTTGCTGCAGAGGATCAAGGACGTGAGCGACTCCGGCTTCAAGCTTTGGACCGGGACCTGGGACGAATACAGGAAGGAGTAGGAGCCCCTGGCGGCCCGCCCGGTTGCATCCGCCCCTTGCGCGGTCCTATAATCGGAGCATGTTCCGCCCGCCCCGCCTTCCGGGTCCGGCCGCGCCTTCGCGGGCGGCCTCCATCCCGGCGCTGCGCCCCGGCCTCCTGGCGGCCCTGCTGGCCACCCTCCTGGCCGCCTGCGCCGCGCCGGTCCCCCTGACGCCCTATTCCGCCGGTGAGCGCGCAGCCTTGCTCGCCAACGATCGCTGCCAGGAGCGCTACGGCGCCCGTCCCTTCGCCGCCTACGACTATGATGCCGAATTCGTGGAAGGCCGCTGGCACTGGGGCGGCGAGGGCAGCCGGCCCGTGGACGGCTTCTCGGCCAGCGTCACCTTCGGGCCCGACGGCCGCCGCGCCAGCGTCGTCGTGGACCGGGGCGAGGCCCTGGGCAACCCGGACGGCCTCTACCTCCCTCCCGGGGGGCGCGACGCATCGCGCCCCTCCGCCCGTCGCGAACCGCGGCGCGGGCCGCGCCTCAAAGGCGTCCCGCGGCCTGGAATCCCAGCAGCGCCGCCAGGAAGGCCGTGAACAGCCCCGAGGCCGCGTATTTGACCGTCATCACCCGCCCATAGGCCTCCGGCGCCGGCTCCAGCGCGCGGATGGCCAGCCAGATCGACGCTCCCGCCGCGAAGCCCACCCCCAGGAACAGCCATCCCAGCCAGGCATGCCGGAGCCCGAAGGCGGCGGCCAGGAGCCCGATCCCGGCCGCGAACAGGACGCGGTAGGCCGTGCGCACGCCGGCGATGCCGTAGCGGGCCGCGAAGGTCCTGTCGTCGCGGGACAGGTCCTCGCCCACCTGGTAAATCTGGGAAAGCGGGAACAGGCTGACGATGACCGCGGCGGTCCCGGCCGCCGCCAGGACGGCCTCCGGTGCCAGACGCACGGGCCGCGCATGCAGGTAACCGAGCAGGAACCCGCAAATCCCGGTGCTGGCCCCGATGGCGACCAGGCTCAGCAGGGGGCGGCCTTTCCAGCGTATCCCCGGGCGGCTGTAGAGCCAGAAAAAAAGCATGGAGACCGCGTACACCCAGGGGGAAGCGGGCGAGGCCAGCGCCGCCAGCGCCAACCCGCAGTACTGTAACAGCCAGGAGGCGGGCAACGTCCACGGCGCGAGGGGCGGAGGCCGCCGCAGGCCGCCGATGGGCCCGATATCGCGGTCCCAGAAGGAATTATATACCGTGACGCCCCCGAATAAGAGCACGTGCACGGACAGGAACTGCAGGGGGAAGGACGGCCCCATGCCTCCGGCGAACACGGCGCCCGCCAGGAACGCGCCGGACAGGATGAAAAACTGGTAATGCAGCCGCAGATGGACCAGGAAGGCCAGGATCTCGGATCCGCGGCGCATACCGGGTCAATATAATGTCCGAGACGTTGTTATATTTTGGCAATTCCAAGAACATGGAACCGGGTGCCGTCGGCCTGACTTTTCAATGAGGTGACAATGAAAAGAGCCCTTCTTCCCGTCCTGCTGGCCTCGGTGCTGCCGATGGCGGACGCCTTCGGCGCGCTCAATCGCGACGGCATCCCAGGCATCCACAACACCTTCTCGTCCCAGTCCATGGGCCACGGCCGCCTGGGCATCGGCGTGTACGGCCACCTCATCGACGACGAGATCATGGTCCAGGATGCGAGGATAAACGGCCAGAAAATCCAGGACTTCTTCCTGGGGAACGGCAGCGCCTTCCTGTCCCTGGGCCTCGGCGCCTATACCGACGTCTCCCTGGCCCTGCCCCTCTACTACGAGCTGATCAAGACCGAAGCCGGCGCCATGGACCAGGACGAACTCAAGCACGGGGACCTCCGGTACCGGCTCAAGGTCCAGCTCCCCTTCCAGGACCTGCAAGTCCTGCATGTCGGCGTGCTGCTCGGCGGAACCGTGCCCACCCAGTTCGACCGGCCCGGCGTCATCCCGCGGGAGCTGGAGTATTACACCAACGACCCCGCCGAATTCAACGAAGGGTCCTCGCCTTTCGGAGCCGGCCGGCCGACCTTCCTGGCCGCCCTGGGACTCACCCTCGATCTGGGCCAGGTGGCCGAGAAGTTCCAGTTCCTGTGGCATTTCAACGCCGGCGTCCGCAAGATCAACCTCACTTCCGATCCGCCCTTCGACGACATCCTGTTCTGGTCCGTGGCCGCCGAATACGAGGCCTCCACCTTCATCCGCTTCTTCGCCGAGTTCTACCACGAGAGCCGCTTCGACAAGCTGGGCGACGAGGAATTCGCCAGCGAGCCCACCACCCTGACCCTGGGCGGCGTGGCCCAGACGCCTATCGGCCTGGACTTCTACGGGGGCGTCATCACCGGCTTCAACAACAAGTTCATCCCGGTCTCCTTCGAGGACGAGACCCGCGGGGGAATCAACAGCTTCGCCGTCAAGAGCACCCCCGACCTGTCCCTGTTCTTCCAGGTGACCTGGGACGGCTTCCTCATGAGCCAGGACAACGACAGGGACGGCATCAAGAACAAGCAGGACAACTGTCCGGACGAGCCGGAGGACAAGGACGGCTTCCAGGACGAGGACGGCTGCCCCGATCCCGACAACGACAAGGACGGCATTCCCGACGTGAAGGACAAGTGCGCCATGGAGCCCGAGGACAAGGACGGGTTCGAGGACGAGGACGGCTGCCCGGAGAGCGACAACGACAAGGACGGCGTGCCGGATCTCAAGGACCGCTGCCCCAACGACGCCCAGGGCGCGGACGGACGCGACGGCTGCCCCAACCTGGACAAGGATGGCGACGGCATCCTCGACATGGCCGACAAGTGCCCGAACGACCCGGAGGACAGGGACGGGTTCGAGGACGAGGACGGCTGTCCCGACAACGACAACGACAAGGACGGCTTCGCCGACGCCCAGGACAAGTGCCCCAACGCGCCGGAAGCCCTGAACAAGTTCGAGGACGAGGACGGCTGCCCGGACAAGGTCGCCGTGATCGAGAAGACGCTGGTGCTCAAGGGCGTGAACTTCCGCACCGGCTCCTCGGAGCTGACGCCCGAATCCTACCACGTGCTGGAAGATATCGTCCCCCAGTTCCAGGCCTATCCGGAGATGGAATTCGAGGTGGCCGGGCACACGGACAACAAGGGCAATCCCACCAAGAACCAGATGCTCTCCCAGGCCCGCGCCCAGACCGTGGCCAATTTCTTCATCACCAAGGGCGTGGACGCCAAACGGCTCAAGGTGATGGGCTACGGGTCCTCGCGGCCCATCGCGCCCAACACCTCCGCCGAGGGCCGCGCCCTCAATCGCCGCGTGGAGCTGAACCGCCTGAAGTGAACGCGGCGGGGCGCGGAGGAGCGGTCGAAGGGGCGGTATCCGCCCCGGAACCGCCTACTGCTTGGCTTTATCCAGGATGCGGTCGGAGAATTCGGGGAAGTGCTTCTGGACGCAATCGGGGCAGATGCCGTGGCTCAGGCGGTATTCGAGCCAATCCAGCAGGCGATGATTGACATAGGTCCAGCGCCCCAGGGGATCACGGACGTCCTGGCAGAAAGCGCACACGGACAATAGGGGCTTCATCAGCGTCATCGCTGATTGGACCGCGCAAAGCCCCGACAGGTTCCCGGAATCTGTACCTGGCCGTCACATTTTAGCGTTCCCTGACCCGTCGCAAGCCAAGTTCCGCAAGATTTCCCGGAAGTTGTACCAAATCGTACACCGAAGTACCCTTCAGGACGGTTTTTCCTCCCCAAACCCCGGAAACACTGGAGAAAAAGCGCATGGAAGCCCCGAAACCGGGCACAGTATTCGCTTTGCCAATAATGTCCATTTTATACTATTAGGTCCAATGAACCGGCTGACCCCAATCGCACTCCTCCTCCTGGCTCTCGCGGCCGGCGTTTTGGGCGCGGAAGATCCGCCGTCCACGGAGCTCGCATACAACGGGTCCCGCCGGAGCAGCAAATCGGCTCCGCCCCCTTATCCACCGCCCCCCTACCCGCCGCCCCCATACGGGAGCTGGCCGCCCAACGAGGGCGGATACAGCGATACGGCGCGTTGGCAGCGGGATCAGGCCCTATGGTCCTACGGGATGCAGGTCAACCGCCTCGGCTTCATGACGAGCCGCCTCGAAGCCGGAAAGAATCCCCGCGCCTTCCAGGTGGCGGAGCAGATCCGCGTCCTGCTGGAACAGGCCAAGGCCCATATCGACGCGGAACGGTACCGGGAAGCCAACGGCGTGCTGTACATGACCAACGGCCTGTTCGCGGAGCTGAGCCGGCTGGCCATGGAGGTGGTCTCCCCCGATCCGGATCGGCCGGCCTCCTCGCAGAACGCCCTGGCGGAGGCGGCCGCCATGCATGCGCGGCTGCAGGATCACCTCTACCGGCTGCGCGACCGGCCGGGCCCCGGGTCGAATGACGAACGGACCCGGCAGCTGCTGGCCAAGGTGCAGGAGCTCCTGGACAAGTGCAAGGAGAGCCTGGCGGCGCGGAAGGCCGAGGCCGCCAAGGAGCTGTGCCTCAAGGCCGAGGCGATGCTTCCAGAGCTCCACCAGGCCATCGCCGGGAGCGGCAAGCCGGCGGTTGATCCGGCCCGCGCCCGCATCGAGGAACGCATCCAACGCGCCGCCGATCTGGCCCGCCGCCGCCAGGCCGAGGGCGGGGACGCCGATCGCCTGGCCATGGCCGGCTCCCTCCTGGAGCAGGCGCGCACGGCCGCCGCCGCCGGCAAGCTGGAATCCGCCGAGG
>CBILQL010000350.1:0-5858 GCA_966238865.1 uncultured bacterium | reverse complement strand
CCCCCGCCCTGCTCACCGGTGACACCGCCGCCCGGCCGGATACCGCCCAGGGGCCAGCCGCAGGGCCGGCATCCGTCCCGGCGGGCAGCGCCCCGCGGTCCGCCGACACCGCCGCAGCGGGAGGAGGAAGCCCCCGGAACGGCGGCTCCGGTTCTCCGGCGGTACCGGTCCCGCCCATCCGGCCGGATCCCGGGAATGGAAGCAACAACTTCGTAGTCTCCGGGTCGCGCACCAGCACGGGCCTTCCCATCCTGGCCAACGATCCGCATCTCGACCTGGGGCTGCCCTCGCTGTGGTACGAGATGCAGTTGGCCGCGCCGGGGATCAATGCCTACGGTGTGTCGCTGGCCGGCGCCCCCGCCCTGCTCATCGGCTTCAACCGCGCCATCGCCTGGGGCCTCACCAACGGCAACGACGACGTCTTCGACTGGTACCGCATCGAGTTCAAGGACGAGACCATGGCGGAATACCTGCACGACGGGAATTGGCGCCCCACGCGCCGGGTGCTGGAGACCATCCGGGTGCGGGGCGGGGATCCCGTGGTCGATACGGTGTTCTACACCCACCACGGCCCGGTGGTCCTCAAGTCGCGGGAGAAGCCGCGCAACCGCAACCTCCCCGCCCAGCACGCCCTGCGCTGGCTGGCCCTGGACCCCTCCGACGAGCTGCTCGCCTTCCTCCGCATCCAGCGCGCCGGCAGCCATGCCGAATTCAAGGCGGCCCTGCAGGACTTCCATTGCCCGTCCCAGAACTTCGCCTTCGCCTCCGCGTCCGGCGACATCGCCATGGAGCATCACGGCCTCTTCCCCCGCAAATGGAAGGGCCAGGGCCGTTTCGTCCTGGCCGGATCGGATCCCGCCCAGGACTGGCAGGGCTGGATTCCCGAGTCCGTGAATCCCCGCGTGCGCAATCCGCCCCAGGGTTGGCTCGCCTCCGCCAACCAGCAGCCCGCCGACACCACCTATCCCCATGAGCTCGGCTCCGCCTTCCTCCAGGGGCGCCGCTCCGTGCGGCTCGCCCAACTCGTCGCCGACGCCGACTCCCTGACGCCGCAACAGGCCCGGGACATCCTCCTGGACGACCTGGATCTGCACGCCGCCGGCATCCTTCCCGAGCTCCTGCGGCGCCTGGACGCGAGGAGCTTCACGGCCGCCGACTCCGCGGTCCGCGATACCCTCGCCGCCTGGGATTTCCGCAGCCGGCCCGGGAGGTCGGCGCCGGCCCTCTTCGATCTGTGGTGGAAGTTCCTGCACCGCTCCATCTGGCAGGACGAATTCGCCGGAGACAGCGTGCGCTACCAGTGGCCGGGCAAGGATCGCACCCGGCGGCTCATCCTCGAGGAGCCGCGCGAAGAGTGGTACGACGACATCACCACGCCGTCCCGGGAGACCCTGAACACCCTCGTCAACCGCAGCTTCCGCGAGGCCCGCGCGCGCCACGCCCGCTTGGGCTCCCCGTCCTGGGCGGCCTACCGTCCGGTGCAGATCAAGCACCTGGCCGGCATCGACGCCCTGGGCCGGCTCGACGTGGCGACGGGCGGATGCCACGACTGCGTCAACGCCCTGCGCGCCGGCCATGGGCCCTCCTGGCGCATGGTGGTGGCCCTGGGCCGCCAGGGCCCGAAGGCCTGGGGCATCTATCCCGGGGGACAGAGCGGCAACCCCGGATCTCCGCGCTACGACGAGTTCGTCGGCGATTGGGCGCAGGGGAAGCTGTATCCCCTGCTCTACCTTTCGTCTCCGGGCGACCGTCCCGAGGAGGCTCCCGTCCGCCTGTTCCTGGAGGGGAAGTGATATGGCCCCCATAGCGGCCCCGATAGCGATTTTCCTGCTGGTCCTGGGCGGCGGATTCCTGGCCCCCTGGTGGTGGCCGGCGCCGGCCGGCTATGCCGTGGGCTTCTGGCTGTGCCGGAGCGGAGGAGGGGCCATCGTCTCCGGCTTCCTCGGCGCCGGCGGCGCCTGGCTGGCCCTGGCCGCCTTCCAGGACTGGCGCAACCATCATCTCCTGTCCACGCGCATGGCCGGAATGTTCCATCTCCCCTACCCCTGGATGCTCCTCCTCCTCACCGCCGTGATCGGCGGCATTCTCGGCGGGCTGGCGGCCTGGGCCGGCCGGGCGCTGCGCGCCGCGCTCACCGGCCGGAGCGCCGGCGAACCTGATCCCGAATCCGGAACCAGGGCGGAAACCAGGGCCTGAGCCTACTTCGCGAACTCCCCGGCCGCGCGCACCGCCGGCGCCGGAGCGGGCGCGGCCCGCTTCTCCTTGCCGAACGCCAGCATCAGCCCGCCCCCCAGCACCGCCGCCAGCCCCGCGGCCTGGAGCGGGCCCGTCGGCTCCCCGAGCAGCGCCGTCGCCAGGAAGAAGGTGAACACCGGCCCCACGCAGGAGACCACGGCGGCCGGACCCGTGCCCACCTTCTGGATGCCGTAGCCGAGAAGGTACGCGGGCAGCACGGTGCAGAACACCGCGGTGATGCCGGACAGCATCAGCACCGGGGCGGGTTGGATCAGCGACGCAACGGGACTGGTCAGGAGGAAATGCCCGACGACCGCCGCGCTGGCCGCGAGCATGCCGTAGGACGTGATGCGCTGCGGGCCCACCCGCTGGATGAGGGAGCCCTGGAACACCAGGTACAGGGCATAGCTCACGGCGCTCATGAACACCAGGCCCCCGCCCAGCCACGGACGCGACGCATGGCCGGCCGCGGCCTCGCCGCCGAAGGACAGGGCGATGCCGGCATAGCACAGGGCCAGGGGCATGAAGAGGCGCGAGTCCAGGCGCTTGCGGAAGAACAGCGCGGAGAAGACGACCACCAAAGTGGGATACACGTGCAGGATCATCCGCTCCATGCCGGCGCTCACGTATTGCAGGCCGTGCACGTTGAACATCCCCGACACGTAGAAGCCGAGCACGCCCAGGCAGGCCACGACCCACTTGTCCCTTCCCCGCATGGGCGCGCGCGCGCCCGCCTTGCGCGCTTCCGACCAGGACAGCATGAGGAAGAAGGGCAGGCCGAACAGGGTGCGCAGGGTCATGAAGACCAGCGGCTGCGCGCCATGGGCGTAGCTCATCTTGATGAAGACGGCCTTGGCCGAGAACAGGATCGCCGCGGCCGCGACTGCGGCATACCCTAGCCGGGTATCCGGCCGGAAATCCGGCCGGTTTTCGGCGCGGGACATCGCCGGGGACATATGGTTGCCTTCCTCTTTTCGCCGGGGGAAAAACAAAAAGCCCGCTCGTAGGAGCGGGCTTTCCTTCCATCCGGCTGGTTTACCGGATCAGACGCGCCCGCTCCGCATCTTTCCCTTGATGGCCACGGAACGCCAAATAGCCGGCGCGGCCTTCACGGCATGGACGGCTTTTACGGCCTTGAGGGCCATGGCAGCCTTGGCGGTGACGAGGGAAAATGCGGGGTTCACGAACGACATCTTTCCAAAGTATAGGCAAACCGGCGCCGGTGTCAAGGGCCGGGCGGGGATTTCTCCGGCGTGATCCCCGCCGCGCCCAGGAATGCCTCCAGGTTGCGACGGGCGATGGCGGCGAGCCGGGGATTGGCTCCGTAGCGATCTTCCAGCGCGCGGAGCACGGGATGGCCCGCATCGATCGCGTCCAGGGAAAGGGCCAGGCCGCCCGCCACCGGCGGCGGGGCCAGGAGCGCGGCGGCGCCGTCGCAATACAGCAGCCTCCAGCCTTCACGTCCGAGCAGGTGGGAGGCGAGCGGACGGAAGCGGCCGTCCTCGCCGATGGGCAGCAGGGCATGGGTGAAGTCGTGGCGCCGCGCATACCCGCCGAAGCGTTCCGGGTAATCCACCACGGCGAGGAACTCCCGGTAGAAGTCCGCGTCCCGGAGGATCATGCGGCCGTCCACGAAGGGGAGCGTCTCCGGATACAGCCTGTAGGCGAGGTACCCCCCGAAGCGCAGCTCGTTGAAGATGGGTCCCGGCAGGGGATGCGCTTCCAGGAAGTCCGCGGCGCCGGATGGGAAGCGGAAAGGCGTCTCGAGGCTTCCGGGCAGCTCGTAGAGCCAGGCCCGGCGGATGCCCGGGCCGTAGGCGGCCGCGATGGCGAGGAGGAGCAGGGATGCCAGCCAGGGAGAGGCCCGGCCGGCCTGCTCCTGCCCCGTCGCGGCCCGCGTCTCCAGGTTGCGGCCCGCCGCCATCAGGCCCGCCAGCAGGGCCAGCGGCAGGTTGCGCTGGGCCAGCGCGCCCAGCAGCCCGAAGCCGGCGAAGAGCAGGGCATGGCCGGTGGAAACCGGGCGGGCGCGCAGGAAGGTCCAGAGCACCGCGCCGAGGAAAAGCGCGTAGGGAAGCGCCTCCGCCGGATCGCGAAGCAGGGCGTGCAGGGGCTGGTTCTCGGCGATTTCCGAGGAGAAGACGTTCCCGGGCAGGGGCGTGATGCGCGCGAGCAAGGTGAGCGGGAGCAGGAAGCCCCGGAGCCCGTACGGCGTGCAGAACCCGGCCAGCCAGAGGCCCAGGCAGGTCATGCCCAGGGGTAGCAGGGAGGGGACGGTAACGCGGTCGGTTCCCTCTGCTCCGTCCGTTCCGACCGCCCCGGCGGCGCCGCGGCGCCTGTCCCGCCAGGCTCCAGCCCACAGGGCCGTGACCAGGACCGCCCCGAGCGGATACAGGCCCTGCATGTTCGCGAGCAGGATTTGCACGGGCAGGAGGACCAGGTACGGCCTCGCGAAAGAGCCCCGCAGGTGCGCAAGGGTCGCCAGGTACAGGACGGACAATCCCAGCAAAGTCACGGCCAGGGGGCGGACGTCGACGAACCAGCGGACGTGGTGGACGCCGAAGGCCGCCAGGGGGAGCAGGAACCAGGCGTTGTCGTGGCGGAGATGGGGCCGCAGCGCGAGGAGGACGGCGGCCGCCACCGCCAGGACCTTGCCGGCCACGAGGGCCGCGGCCCCGCCCAGGGACCAGAGGCCCCGGCAGAGGAGCTGGAAGCCCCAATGCAGGTCTATCCAGGGCTTTCCCAGGGAGCTTACGGCGAAGGGGTCCACCCGCGGCACCGCCTTGTGCGCGACCATCCAGTCGGCGGCGGCGAGATGCCACCAGATGTCGGTGTCGGTGAGGGGGTACCAGAGCGCCGCGAAGACCCACAGGCCCAGCAAGGCCAGGGCGGCGGCCAGCGGAAGGGAGCGGATCCGGCGGCCGGCATCGGGCCGGGGCGACCCCGCGGGAGCCGGCGCCGCCGAGGGCGCAGTCGGCCCGGAAGGGCCGGGGGTCAGGGGAGCTTGTCCGCCCACATCGCCCAATACCTGTCGCGCTTGTCCTGGTAATAGTCGTCCTCGACGGCGCCGGTCCAGGTCTTGTCCATGGAGACGAGGACCAGGTAATGCCGGTCTCCGGCCTGGAAGGATTTCACGTTGCCGCCGACCTTGTCGTCCTGGTCGTCCTTCACCTCTTCCCGGGCCAGGCGCGGATTGTAATGGCCCACCAGGATGTCCGCATCCCCGTAGGTTCCCTGCACCACCTTGTCCACGGCGTACTTCATCACGTAGGCATAGTTGTAGATGTCGTTGGCCGGGAAGGGGCCGGAGATTTCCTTCAGCGTGGCGGCGATCACAAGCTCGCCTTCGACGGGAGGCTTGGCGGGAATGCCGGCTCCGGCGGACGAACCGCCGGTTTCCGCGGATGCGGCGCCGCTTCCGGCGGACGGGCCGGCGGCTTCCGGTTTCCCGCCGGCGCCGGCGTCCTTCTTGTTGCAGGCGGCGAGTCCGCCGGCCAGGATGGCGGCCAGCAAGGCGTGACGAATCATTTTCCCTCCGTTCGGGTGACCTTCTCCTCGGGCAGGGGTTCCGGAAGCTCCTGGAGCTGCCAGCCCTTGGAACCGAAGCGCAAATCCCTTTCCACGAA
>CBILQL010000349.1:0-5900 GCA_966238865.1 uncultured bacterium | reverse complement strand
CGAGAGTCCCCTCCCTCCTCCAAAAACGGGCGATCCTGAAATGGATGCCGCCGCCAAGCTGGCCTGGCTGCTCGAGCCGGAAACCTGGGCCCTGCTCGCCTCGATTTGCGACGACCCGCGCGACGACCTGGCCCTGTCCTCGGATCCCCGCCTCAAGGCCATGCCGGCCCCCCGCCGCATCGCGCTGATGGAGCAGCGCAAGCTGCGCGCCAAGGCCCGCAGGAAATGCCCCTGGGCTCCCGACATGATCTTCACACCCCTGGGCATGGAGCAGCTCACCCATCACGAGCTCGCGAAGCACAAGGCGGCGCGTCTGCCCGCGGATCTGCGCACCCTCGCCGACATCTGCTGCGGCATTGGCGGGGACGCCATGGCGGTTCCCGAGGGCATCCGCCTCGCGGGCGTGGACAATTCCCGCGCGGCCCTGCTCGCGTGGCGGCACAACGTCGGGCGGCGGCGGTCCGGGAACCTCGCCGTGCTCGCGGACGCGTCGCGCTGCCCGGTGAAGGCGGATGCCGCCTACCTGGATCCCGCGCGGCGCATGGGGGGAGGGGAGCATTGGGACGAGGACGATCTCTCGCCCGGCTGGGGCGTGATCGAATCGCTCATCTCCGAATACCCCGGCATGGCCATCAAGCTGGGTCCGGGATCGGCGCCGCCGGAATTCCTCGCCGAACATGAATGGGAATACCTGGGCCTCAACGACGAGTGCCTGGAGCTCACCGTGCGGACCGGAATCCTGGGCCGTCCCGGCCTGGTGCGGGCCACCGAGCTCCCCGAGGGCGCGACCCTGGAGGCCTGGCGCAGCGACATCCCCGACAGCTTCGGCGGGGTGGAGGAGCCCGGCGACTGGATCTTCGAGCCGGTGAAGGCCGTGGTGCGCGCACATCTCTTCGGAGTGCTGGCCGCGCGCCATGGTCTGTGGCAGATCGATCCGCGCATCGCCTACCTCTCCGGAAACGGGCCCGTGTCCAGCCCTTTCCTCAAGGCATACCGGGTGCTGCGGGAGCTGCCCTTCGACCTCAAGGCCGTCAAGGAATTCCTCCGCAAGGAGGAGGTGGGACGTCTGGAGGTGAAGAAGCGTGGCGTGGGGCTGGTGCCGGAGGAGTTCCGGGCCGGGCTCAAGCTGGCGGGGGTCAACGAAGGGACGCTGATCTTCACCCGGGCGGGGGATAGGAAGACCGTTTTCTGGACGCGGGCGGAATAGATCAGTCTTCGACCAGGAAGGTGGTCTGGCCCACCGTGAAGGCGTCTCCGGCGTGCAGGATGGCGCTGGGCACGCGTTCCCCGTTCACCACCATGCCGTTGGTGGAGCCGAGATCAATCACGGTGATGGTGCCGTCCCCGACCACGTCGATGGACAGGTGCTTGCGCGAGATGTGCGGATCGGGAATGAAGATGTCGCAGGCTTGATCGCGTCCGACCAGGTTCATGCCGATTTTCAGGGGATACCTGGCGTTTTCGCAAACCAAGAATGGCATAGGGGTTATGAATATATTCTAATCTTCCGGAAACCGGAAATCCATGCCGGCCTCTCCCACCGGCAATCCGCCCTTCCCGCGGAAAGGTAGAAAAAGGCCGTCCCCGCGGTGATGCTGCGGTCAAATGGACGGATCCCCTTTGACCCGGCCCCGGCCCGTGTTTTACAATGGGGCGAGTCCAGGCAGGGGGGCGGTTCGCCCCCGGCCTCGCCGTCCTTCGGAGTCCATGGCGCTATCCCAGAAACCAGCCGTGCTCGTCGTCGAGGATTCCCGCGTCCTCGCCAAGGTCATCGGGGAAAAGCTCTCCGCCTTGTTCCGGATCGAGACCGTGCATGACGGCGCGGAAGCCATCGAGTACCTGGAATCCGTCGCCGACGTCTCCGACGTGGTGCTGGATCTGGTCCTGCCCAAGGCGGACGGTTTCGAGGTGCTCCGCTCCCTGCGTTCCCAGGGCAAGCGCACCCCGGTGGTGATCATCACCGCCAAGCCGCGGGAGGCGGTGGAGGCGGAGGCCCGCGAGCTGGGCGTGACGGCCATCCTCTCCAAGCCCATCGATTTCGGCGTGCTCATCGACCTCCTGCAGCAATCGGTCGTCAAGGCCTCCAGCACGGCGAGCGAGGAGGCCGTGGAGAACAAGGCCACCGGGAAGAAATATCCCTTCCGCGTGGCGAGGAAATGCTGCTACATCTGCGGCTTCGAGAAGGTCCAGGCGTTCATCCCCATCCCGCAGGGCTATGTCGAGGATTGGGGGATGGGCCCGTACCCCACCTTCACGCCCACTCCCGGGTACGAGGAATGGGACCTCCTCAAGACCCTGGTGATGGTCTGCCCCTATTGCGCCTTCGCCTCCTCGGATCCCGCCGACTTCGCCGACAGCCCGGATTCCCCCTTCCCCTACAGCGAGGAGTCGAAGAAGATCCTGGCGCGTTCCATCTCCTTCCGGAAGCGGCTCATCCCCGACGCCCAGGACATCGAACCCCGCTTCGACGACGCCCACCGGGACCGGGAGACCGTGATCGCGTCCCTGGTGCTGGCGGAGAAGTGCTGCAACGGCCTCATCCTGGCCGGCAAGCCAGGCGCCTACTGCGAGGCCGGCGTGTACAGCACCTTGCTCGGCTGCATAGCCGGCGGCAACTCCGAGAAGCATTTCCGCGAAGCCCTGATGAGCTTCGAGAACCAGCTCAAGCACAGGGACACCCCGCGGCGCGTGCTGGTGCGCACCTATTATTTCTGCATCGTCGTCAACATGCTGCTCAACCGCACCATCGTCGGGCGCGACATCATGAAGAAGGTGGAGGCCCTGTACGCCGAAGCCCGCTACGAGGAGATCACCGAAGAGGAGCGGGAGTGGCTCATGCGCATCAACCACGTCTGGAAGTACGGCGTGGCCTCCGGATCGGCCCTGGTCCGGGAAGTGGCGTGAGCGGGGCGATCCCGGCCGTCCCCCTCCTCGTCCATGCCTCCACCGCCCAGGTGGGAGGCGCCGAGTCCAGCCTGCTCGCATCCCTGGCATCGAACGGCCGCGAACCCCTTTTCCTGGTCCCCTCCGAAGGGCCGCTGTCCCGCGCTGTCGCCGCCCGGGGGTGGCGCTACAAGGTGCTGCCCTGGCCCGCGGGCCTGGCCCGGCTCACCCAGCGGAACCCGCTCCTCCTCCCGGCCGCGCTGCCGGGCCTGCCGGGCTACCTCCTGCGCCTGCACCGCGAGTTCGCGGCCGCCGATGAGATCCTGTCCAGCGGGGTCAAGAGCCATGCCGCCTGCATCCTGCTGTCTTCCTGGCACGGGAGGCGCATCCGCTACGACGTGCGCGACTTCATCAAGCCCCTGTGGCTGCGCCGCCTCCTCGCCGCCGCGGCGCGGCGATCCGGCAGCGCGGTGACCGCCAACAGCGCGGCTGTGGCCGCCGATTTTCCCGGCGCCAACGTGGAGCATCCAGAGGTGCGCCTGCCCCGCGCGCCCGTCTCCCGGCGGCGCGGGGACGGCCGCCGCATCGTCACCCATCTGGCCTACTTCGCGCCCTACAAGGGCCAGGACCTGTTCCTGGACTGCGCCCGCAGGCTCCTGGACGCCGGCCTCGACGCCGAGTTCTGGGTGGCCGGCGATGTCATCTACCCGGCCGCGGCCTATCTGCGCTACCGGGACCAGGTCCATGCCCGGGCCGCCCGGCTGGGATTGGCTTCGCGGGTGCGCTTCCTGGGCCGCATCGAGGGGGCGGGCGCGGTGCAGGAGCTGCTGGAGCAGACCGATTTGCTGCTGCATTGCACCCGCGAGCCCGAGCCCTTCGGGCGGTCGGTACTGGAGGCACTTCTGTGCGGCTGCGAAGCGGTGTGCCTCCGAGGCAGCGGCGTGTGCGAAGTGGCCGCGCCCCGGGAGGAATTCCCGGATTGGATGGCGCCTCTCCGGGACATTCTCGGTCCTGACTACGTGCGCCTGGCGCTCAAGGTTTGACCACCCCCACGGGGTCCGCGAAGCCCTGATGCCGGTCCTGCCCGGGATTCCGCGGATTTCTGCCTTAATCGCGCTTATCTTTTCCTCAGCCGCGGTACAGGGTTTGCTTCGTTCGCCAGGGATCGCAGGTCGGGGGTGCCAATGGGTGGATACGTGGATTGGCGAAGCAAATGGGCCGCGGCTCTGCTCCTGTTCGGATTGCAGGCGCTTCTGGCGAAACAAGCCTTCGGAGACGCGGCGGTGACTCTCCGGGCGGCGGACCATACGCAGGATTCCGTACATATCAAAACCCGGAACGGGAAGAGCTGGGACATCCGGCAAGCCACTGTCGTCGATGGCCTGCCTGTCTCCTACGACAACCACATCACATCCATCGTCCAGGATGCCAATGGCAACATCCGGTTCACGGGCCTTTCCCGGACCCTGGTCTACAATGCCGGAGGCATCACGAGCACGCGCCCGCGCGGGAATCGCAGGATTCTCAAAGGGGGCCTAGAAACGGCAGCATGGAAGGGGAAACAAGCCATGGGCGCGGGTCATTGGGAATGGCGGGGCGACGAGTACGATGCCCGGGGCGCCCGCTAGGAGAAGAACACCTTCCGCGTCGTCTTCCAGTTGCCCAAAGCCACCAGCAGCAGCCGCAGGTATCCCATGGCCATGGCCGGCTTGGCGAAGCCGGCGCCGACCATCCCCTGGAAGGCCCGGTAGAAGCGGACCTGGTCGCGATGGGGCAGGTCCACGACGAAGTCGCGGATGCGCATCTGCTTCCTGTGGTTCTTCCCGAACTGCTCCCAGCAGTCCTGCTCGTAGCCGCGGAGGAAATCCCGCGACAGGTCGCCGGCCTTGAGCCCTTTTTCGATCCACTTCGCGGCGATGGAGGCGCCGAGGATGCCGCTCATGATCCCGCCGCCGGTCAGGGGATTGGTGTGATGGGCCGCGTCGCCGCAGAGCAGGAAGCGATCGGCCGCGCATTCCTCCAGGTTGCCGCTCACCGGCACCGCGCCGCCGTGCACCTCGACCACCTTGGCGCCGGGGAAGAGGCGCTGCTTGTATTCCATGCTCAGGTCGAACATGTTCTTCTCGCCCAGCTTGGGCGTGAGCACGCCGGACCCGAGGTTCACCACCCTGGACTTGAGCTTGGGGAACACCCACACGTAGCCCTTGTTCACCGACTCGTGGCCCTGCCAGAAGGTGAGATGGTTCGGGTTCGCGTCCATGGCGTCCACCCGCAGTTCGATGGCGGAGCAGACATGGGGCGGCAATTGCCGGGTCTTGAGCCCCACCCAGCGGCCGCTCAGGGCTTCCGCTCCGTCGGCGCCCACCACCATGGCCGCCCGGATGCGGGTTTCGGCCTTGGCGGGCTCGTCGATGAGGGTCAGCTCGCGCGTCCCGTCGGCGGCGGGGGAGATGGCGGCGATGCGGGTGTTCACGCGCACCTCGGCGCCCGCGGAGGCGGCGCGCCGGGCCAGGTCCTGGTCGAACAGGGCCCGGTCCAGCATCACCCCCACGTCCTGCGGAGCGTCGTAGCGCACCGACACGCCTCCAGGTCCGTGGAGGATGACGCCGTGCAAAGTGGTCTCGATATAGTCCTCGTTCACCTCGGTGAACTGGGCCAGGCGCTCGCGCCGGCCGGTGGCCTCGCCGCAGCGCACCGGCACGCCGATCACCGGACGCTTCTCCGCCAGGAGCACGCTGTACCCCTTCGCGGCCAGGTTGCGGGCGACGATGCTGCCCGCCGGTCCCGCGCCGATGACGACGACGTCGTAGCTTTTCGAATTCACCATGTCAGGCGGCGGGCCGCGGAGAGGCGGTCTTCTCGATGGCCAGGGCGCCCACCGGGCAGAACCGCACGCAGATGGTGCAGTAGGTGCACTTGTCCTGGAACACCTGGAGGTCGGTGCCGAACATGTCCAGGGCCAGGTCCGGGCAGGTGCCCACGCAGCCGGCGCAGGAGATGCACTTCCCCCGGTCGAG
>CBILQL010000348.1:0-5928 GCA_966238865.1 uncultured bacterium | reverse complement strand
CATGCAGATGAAGCGGCGGCTCCCGGGCTGCGGCATCAGGAGGCCTTCCGGTCCTTCGGATGATGCCAGACGTCGGGCGTTGCCAGGGTCGAGGCGCCGGCCGCCTTGAGGTAGAGGAACAGCTGCATGCGGTAGCTGGAGAGCCAGTTGAGGGGATAGAGCACCAGGGCGCGGCCCCGCTTCTGGGTGTCGTTCCAGGGGAAGGTGATGTCCTTGGTGAGCAGGTCGTTCGGATCCGCCGCGCGCACCAGGCGGGCCACCTCGGAGGCCTGCCAGGCCATGAGCCGGGGGAAATCCGAAGGCGGTATGCCCTGGGTGACCTCCCCGGTGGGCTTGCCCAGGTTCCAGTCCCCGGCCACGATGCGCCGCACGGTGTTGTAGGGCCCGTAGGCCAGGTAGCGCAGCAGCTCCGCCGTGGACCTCTGCCCGGCGGTGGGCCGGTAGTCCAGGCCGCCGGGAGGCAGCTTGCCGAACAGGCTCTGGCAGATGGCGGTCTCCTTGTCGAAGGAGTAGATGAAATCTTCCACTGTAAACATGCAGGTTACCCTTTCATTTCCCGGAGCCGGCCTTTCCGGCCGGCCCCCTCACTTGACGATGACCAGGTCGCTGTCGGCGTAATACGCGCCCTTGTAGGTGGCGATGCAGTTCTTTCCGTTCTTCTTGGCGAAGTTCTTGGTCCGGTTGGCCCGATCCTCGATCTCCCGCTCGGTGAGGAAGCAGTCCGCGCTGACGAACAGGGCGCCGATGGAGACCGTGGTCTTCTCCGCGATGCCCCGGTAGCCGATCATGCGCAGCTTCTGCTGGAACTCCTTGATGAACCCGACGCCCATGTTGAGGCTCATGTTGGGCAGCAGCATGATGTACTCGTCGCCGCCGTAGCGGTAGCCGAAGCCGTGGGTGTAGAGATGGGTCTCCATCAGCTCCATGAAGCGCGGGAGGATGTCGCGGTCCACCCGGGTCTCGCCGTAGCGGGTGTTGAAGGCCTTGAAGTCGTCGACGTCCAGGTAGGCGACCATCAGGCCGTTGGACCGCAGCTCGCATTTCTCGCGGAAGTAGCGGAGGTCCTTCGGGAACAGGGAGGGGGTCTGGAGGATGTGGAATTTCTCGTCGTACTCCCGCTTCTCCAGCACGACCGGGGACTTGTCCAGCTCCTCGACGAACTTGATGGCCAGGAATTCCGTGAGATGGGGCACCCGCAGGGCCTGGGCCTCCTGGAACCAGGGGGCTTCCATCAGCCTCCGGATCGGCTCCAGCTCCTTTTCCAGGTTTTCGATGAGCTCCGGGTGGAAGGTCTTGCTCAAGGGCTCCTCCAGGCGGGACGCCACGATGCGCCGCTGCTGAAGCACCACCCGCTTGATGAGCGGGGCATATTCGTCAGGAATGGAATGTTCTTCCCGGATGGCCGGTTCGGCACGCCCATTCCCCCCGGAATTGCGTTTTTTCAGCAAAGTGATGAGGGCGGACAGCTTTGCCAGCACCGAATCCAGCTCATTGGGCAGCTTGTACCCTATCTGACTCTGGAGCTTGACGACGATATTCTTCTTGAGACCCTCGAAGAAGCTTTCCGACTGCTTCTCGATCAAATCGCATACGTCGTTGCTGAAGACTGGCATGCTCCTCAAAGGTATTCAATAATGGGATAAAAGTGTCTTCATGGCACTTGCGTATCGTCTAACGGAAAATTTGTTTGGAGCCATGCCAATGCGTCAAATACCCCGCACCCTGACTCGCAACGCTTCTTTCTCGGACACCTTCGCCCAGCGCCCCGGCCCCTCCCAGGACGGCAGCCCGGGCTCGAAGCCCCGCTCCACACCCGCCTCCGGGCAAACCCTCACCGCCAAGATGCTGGAATACCGGAGCTGGTGGAATCTCCCCCGGACCAAGCCCGGGAAAGCCCACCCTTAGAGACCCCGACAGCAAGGGGGCGAAACAACGAGGCCGAGCCTCGGGCCCACAAGGCGTCTATTGGACGCATGGGGGCGGAAGCAGCGGCCTACGCCTCCGGCTTCCGGTACGGGCGCCACCCGCGAACCGCCCCCGGTCCGGCGCCTTCCCTAAGGCGGCCCTTTCCTCACGCGGCCCTTCCCAGTCCTCCCCGTTCCAGGCTCAACACCGGCTGCCGCATCGGCTTCAGGATCCCCATCAGCTTCTTGGACCAGATGAACATCTCGGTCCACACCGACAGGCAGGCGTCATGATAGAAGGTTTCGCCGATGCTCTGCTTGAAATTTCCGTAGTCCACCTCCTGGGCCATCCGGGCCAGCCAGCGCGCCACCGCATCCCGCGGCACCGAAGCCCGGTAGCGGTAATCGCATTCCGGAGTCTCCTGCACCTGGGCTTCCGGGAAGGCCGCCTCGATGTGGCCCGGAAAGCGGGCCCGCGCCCACAGCAGCCCCTCTTCGCTGGGATGCTCGACGATGGACAGGAATGACTTGCTGGTGAAAACCCACATCTTCTCCTCCTCGCGTTTCTCTGCTTCGCTTCGTTGCCGAAGGGCCCGGCAGGCCCGTCGGCGGAAGAGAAGATAGACCGACTTGGGGGACAGAATCTGTCGATATAAATGGCGAAATCAGCCAGAAAAGTCCGATTTTTTCCGAATGTTCAAGCCGCCTGGCTCATGGACTGCGCGGCCGCCAGGGCCCCGTCCAGCACCTCGAGGCCGGCCCCCGGGGCGCAGGCTTTCTCGCTGAGATAACGGCGCCACGCACGGCCTCCGCGCACCCCCTGGTACAGCCCCAGGATATGCCGCGTCATGGAATGCAGGCGCACGCCCCGATCCAGCTCCGCCTGCACATAGGGCTTGAAGCGTTCGATCACGGCCGCGCGGTCCAGGGTCTCCCCCGCTTCGCCGTGGAAGCGGGCGTCCACCGAGGCCAGCAGGATGGGGTTCTCGTAGGCGGCCCGGCCCAGCATCACGCCGTCGAACTCGGCGAGATGGGCCTCGGCCTGTTCCAGGGAGGTGATGCCGCCGTTGAGGACGAAGGCCAGCGCCGGGAAATCCGCCTTGAGGCGCCGCACCACGTCGTAGCGCAGAGGCGGCTTCTCCCGGTTCTCCTTGGGGCTGAGGCCCTGCAGCCATGCCTTGCGGGCATGGATGATGAATGTGAGGCAGCCCGCGGCGGCCACGGTGCCGATGAAATGCACGAGCTCCTCGTAGGAATCCTTGTCGTCGATGCCGATGCGGGTCTTGACCGTCACCGGCACGTCCACGGCCTCCCGCATGGCCTGCACGCAGCGGGCCACCAGGTCCGGTTCGGCCATCAGGCAGGCGCCGAAGCGGCCTTCCTGCACCCGGTCGCTGGGGCAGCCCACGTTGAGGTTGATCTCGTCGTAGCCGAACCGCTCCGACACCTTGGCGCAGGCCGCGAGCTGCGCGGGATCGCTGCCGCCGAGCTGCACGGCCAGGGGATGCTCCGACTCGTCATAGGCCAGCAGGCGCTCGGCCCGGCCGTGTAGGATGGCCTGGGTCGTGATCATCTCGGTATAGAGGCGCGCGCGCCGGGACAGCAGCCGGTGGAAATACCGGCAATGCCGATCGGTCCAATCCATCATCGGGGCGACGGAGACCCGGCTGTTCGCAAGCTTCTCAAGCGCGTGGGACATGGCTCCAAGCAAGATAACACCGCGGGAGCGGATGGGCTACCGGACCGTCGGGACTTGCCTGAATCCGCTTGAACCGCGGCCGCGCGGATGGGACGGCGGCCGGAGGCAGTCGGCCCGGAGGCGCTACTGCGTCTTGGACCCGGGGGCGACCGGTTCCGGCGCCGGACGCAGGCGCCTGGCCAGGACGAGGCTCAGGAAAATGCACAGGACCCCCAGGGCGCCGACCCAGGGGTAGCGGTCCAGGGTGCCGGCAGGGCCTTTCACGATGATGGCCCCGGCCGTCATGGCGGCCAGCCCCGAGGCCATCTGCTGCAGGGCCGAGTTCACGGTCATGAAGCCGCCGCGGAAGCGGGGCTCCACGCTGGAGGTGATCATGGCCATGCCCGGCACGAAGCGCCCGGAGGTGAGCACCATGAAGGCTGTGGTCACGCCCAGCAGGATCCAGAGCGGCGCCGGGCGCAGCAGGGACACGGCCAGGAGCGGTCCCGCGGCCAGCAGGCTCACTGTGGTGAAGACCTTGAGCAGCCCGAGCCTGTCGCTCAGGCCCCCCAGCCAGCGCATGCTGAAGAAGGTGACGGCGCCCCCGAAGAAGTACACGAGGGGGAGCCGTTCGTTGGGCAGTCCGGCGTTGGCGACCAGGGAAGGGCTGATGTACGGGACCACCAGGAAGCCGGCCGCCGTCATGGTGACGGTGAGGGCGAAAGCCCGCCAGTGGTTGGCCACGCCCAGTATGGCCTTCATCTCGGACCAGGGGGAGGGACGCAGGCCGGGCACGAGGTGGCCGCGCAGCGGGGGAAGCAGGGGATATGCGGCGCAGGAGACGGCCGCCGCCAGGCCGGCGATGAGGAAGAAGGGGGCATGCCAGCCGAAGTGGTTGGACAGGTAGAGCCCGAAAGGCACCCCGGCGATGGAGGCGATGGAGAAGGCGGTGAACACCGTGCCCATGGCGGCGCCCCGGCGCTGCAAGGGGATGGCGTCGCCGATCACGGCCAGGACGGTGGCGCCGGTCAGGCCGCCGAAACCTCCCGCGACCAGGCGGGCGGCGACCAGGAAGGGATAGTTGGGCGCCAGCGCGCAGGCCAGGGTGCCGAGGGCGAAGCCGGCATAGAGCGTCAGCAGCGTCTTCTTCCGATCGAAGCGATCGATGATGCCCGAGGCGAGCAGGCCGAACACGCCGGCGCTCCACGTGTACACCGAGACCATGAAACCGAATTGGCCGGGGGTGATGGCGAAGATGTCCATGAAGCGCGGGCCCAGGGGCATCACGATCATGAAGTCGAGGATATGTGTGAACTGCACGGCGGCCAGGGTCCAGAGCAGGAGACGCTCCTTCTGGGTCGCCTCGGGCTGCGGGGCGGATTCGGACGGCATCAGGGTCATGTCGGAAAATTTGCTCCCATCCCCACGCTAATTTTTTTTCGAAACTGTGGAAACCCCGCGAAAGGAGACTCGATGATTTCGATCCGACATGCTACCGTGGCGCTCGCCGCCCTGGAGGAATCCATCGGCGCCATCGACTCGTGGCATGCGCGGGACTTCAGGCTGATGGCGGGCCTGCTCTTCCACCTCGCGGAATGACGGCGGAAGGCGGGAAACGAAAGGGCCCCGGAATGCCGGGGCTACGCAGCGGATACGCGGCGACTGCGCCGCGGTGACCGGAATCCGGTTATTTCTTGGTCTCCTTGGCCTTTGCGTCGGCGGGCTTGGATTCGGCGGACTTGGCCTCTCCCTTGGCGGCCTTCTCCTGGCCGGCCTTCGCGGCTGCCGGCGTCGCGGCGGGCTGGCCCGCGGGGCGGGTCCCTTCGAAGGCCAGCACCAGCTCCACTTCCTCGCCGACGACCAGGCGGCCGGCTTCCACGGCCTTGTTCCACTTGAGGCCGTAGTCGAAGCGGTTGATCTTGCCGGTGGCGGTGAAGGCGGCACGATCATTGCCCCAGCCGTCGTTGATGATGCCCCCGCCCTTGACCTTGAGGGTCACCGGCTTGGTCACGTCGCGGATGGTGAGATCGCCGATCAAGGTGGCCGTGGAGTCCTTCTCGTTCACGTCCTTGACCTCCTTGCCCACGAACTTGAGGCTCGGGAACTTGGCCGCGTCGAAGAATTCCTCGCTGCGGAGATGATCGTCGCGCTTGGCGTTGCTGGTGTTGATGCTGGCGGCCTCGATGACGGCGCTGCCCTTGGTGGCCTTCACGTTCTTGGGATCCACGTCGAAGCTGCCGGTGAACTTGTCGAAGCGGCCCGACACCGTGCTGAGGCCCATGTGGCGGACCTTGAAGACGATCTCGCTGTGGGCGGGGTCAATCTGGTATTCCGCCGCGGCGGCCC
>CBILQL010000347.1:0-5945 GCA_966238865.1 uncultured bacterium | reverse complement strand
ATCGATCCGCACGTCCACATGGTCTCGCGCACCACCGACGATTACCAGGCCATGGCCGCCGCCGGCGTGGTCGCAGTCATCGAGCCGGCCTTCTGGCTCGGGCAGCCCCGGACCTCCGGCGCCACCTTCCGCGACTATTTCGCCTCCCTGGTGGGCTGGGAGCGGTTCCGGGCCTCGCAATTCGGCATCCGGCACTATTGCGCCATCGGCCTCAACTCCAAGGAGGCCAACCGCGAATCCCTGGCGGAGGAGGTGATGGATCTCATCCCGCGCTTCGCCGGCAAGGAGGGCGTGGTCGCCATCGGCGAGATCGGCTTCGACGAAATCACGCCGCTCGAGGAGAAGTATTTCCGCCTGCAGCTCGACATCGCCGTCGATTTCGATCTGCCGGTCATGATCCACACGCCGCACCGCGACAAGAAGCGCGGCACCGCCCGCAGCATGGACATCTGCCGCGAGCTCGGCCTGGAGCCCGGGATGGTGGTGGTGGATCACAACAACGAGGAGACGGTGCGGGAAGTCCTGGACCGGGGCTTCTGGGCGGGCTTCACCATCTATCCCAGGACCAAGATGGACAGCGGGCGGATGGCTGCGATAGTGAAGCAATACGGCCCGGAACGGATCCTGGTGGATTCCAGCGCCGACTGGGGCATCAGCGATCCCCTGGCTGTGCCGCGCACGGCCCGCACCCTGCTGGACTCCGGCATCCCAGCGTCCGCGGTGGATGCCGTCTGCTACGGGAACGCCCTGGCCGCATATGGCCGCAGCGGAAAACTGTCGGATGCGGATTGGCTCTCGGCCGCTCCAGGATCGCCGGCCGGGGAATTCGCGGGCAACAGCATCCTCCGTGGCCAGCCCAAGGATCGCGAGCCGGAGCCGAATTCCTCAAATCCCGCGCGCCCGGCCAGCGAATAAACGGAGAATCCCCGCTTTGCTGCCAGTTTGTCCTCGGTTCTGCCAATAAGTCAGGACCGGCGGCGCCTGCGCGCCCGCTCCCTCCCGAACCCGCCGCGATTCGACCCGGGGGCCTTTCCTTGGCGTTCATTCCCGGCGGCATGCCCCTTGCTCTATCCTGTTCCCTGAGAACATCCTGACCGGCGCGAAGGCCGGAGCCGGATGGGAGGAAGCAAGCCATGCGCGAAGGACAGAAAATCGAGGGAAGAAGGAAGCGGGCGGCGGGATGGTTCATCCTCCTGGCGGCCGCAGTGGGCGTCTCCGCCTGCCAGAAGAAGGAGACAGCCGCGGCGAATCCTTCCGCGGACGGCGCGCAGGCGGCCGGAGCACCTGCCGCGAAGGCGGAGGGCGGACTGTCGAAGGGCGTCGGCCCCATCACCTCGGTAGCCCTTGGGGATCTGGATCCTGCGCTGGCCGCCAAGGGCGAAAAGGCCTTCTCCGGCACCTGCTCCGCCTGCCATAAGATGGATCAACGCTACGTGGGCCCGGCCCTTTCCGGGGTGACCAAGCGCCGCTCGCCCGAGTGGATCATGAACATGATCATGAATCCCACCGGCATGACCCAGAGCGACGAGACCGCCAGGGCCCTCCTGGCGGAATACATGACCCAGATGTCCGTGACGGCCACCGAAGAGGACGCCAGGGCAATCCTCGAATACTTCCGGAAGTTGGACGGTTGAAACATGAATCGCAGGAAAGGATTCACCATGTTGACGCGTAAACGCTACCTTATCGCCGCCAGTGCGGCCCTGGCCGCCGCGGCCTTCTCGACGGGGTGCCAGAAGGGCGCGGTGCAGAAGGCCGTCCCGGGGCTGGGAGGCGACGCCGCCCAGCGGGTCTACGTGGCCCCGGGAAAGCATGACGAATTGTACGGCCTGTTCTCGGGCGGGTTCAGCGGGCAGGTCTCCGTGGTGGGCCTCCCCTCCGGGCGCCTGCTCAAGGTGATCCCCGTCTTCTCCCAGAACGCCGAGAACGGCTACGGGTACGCCGAGGAGACCAAGCCCATGCTGAACACCAGCTTCGGCTTCATTCCATGGGACGACTCCCACCACCCGCAGCTCTCCCGGACCGGCGCCCAGGCGGACGGCCGCTGGCTGTTCATCAACGGCAACAACACGCCGCGCATCGCCCGGATCGACCTCAAGACCTTCGAGACGGTCGAGATCCTCGAGATCCCGAACAGCGGGGGCAACCACAGCTCCCCGTACGCCACGGAGAACACCGAGTACCTGGTGGCCGGCACCCGCTTCTCGGTGCCCATCCCCCAGAAGAGCACCGCCATCGACGGCAAGGAGTTCAAGGGCGCCCAGTCCTTCATCTCCGTGGACAAGGTGACCGGCCGCATGGCCGTCGCCTTCCAGGTCCTGCTCCCCGGCTTCGACTACGACAAGGCCCGCTGCGGCAAGGGCCCCTCCAAGGACTGGGCCTTCTTCACCACCTACAACGTGGAGCAGGCCCATACCCTCAAGGAGGTGAACTCCTCCCAGCGCGACAAGGACTACATCCTGGCCATCAACTGGAAGAAGGCCGAGGAATACGTGGCCCAGGGCAAATTCCACGAGATGGACGGCCTCCATTACAGCAACTACATGGACGAGCACACCCAGACCGCCTCCAGCGAGGTGCGCAGGAAGGTCAAGGTCATCCTGCCCTCGGAATGCCCCGGCATCGTGTACTACCTGCCCACCCCCAAGTCCCCGCACGGCGTGGACGTCGACCCTTCGGGCGAATACATCGTGGGCGCCGGCAAGCTGGCCAGCCTCATCCCGGTCCACTCCTACAGCAAGATGATCAAGGCCATAGAGAACAAGGACTTCGAGGGCGACGCCTTCGGCATCCCCGTGCTCAAGTACGAGTCCATCCTCGCGGGCGAGGTGGACAAGCCGGGACTGGGGCCCCTCCACACCGAGTTCGACGACAAGGGCTACGCCTACACCTCCATGTTCCTCTCCTCGGAGATCGTGAAGTGGAAGCTGGGCACCTGGGAGGTCGTGGACCGCATCCCCGTCTACTACAGCATCGGCCACCTGATGGTCCCCCTCGGCGACAACAAGAAGCCCTACGGCAAGTACGTGATCGCCCTGAACAAGATCACCAAGGACCGCTACCTGCCCACCGGCCCCGAGCTGACCCAGTCGGCCCAGCTCATCGACATCAGCGGCGAGAAGATGAAGATGCTGCTGGACTTCCCCACCATCGGCGAGCCCCACTACGCCCAGGCCATCCCCGCGGACCTGGTGGCGCCGGGCAGCGTGAAGATGTACAAGCTGGAGGACAACAAGCATCCCTACGCCATCAAGTCCGAGAAGGAGGCCCGCGTGGAGCGGAAGGGTAGGACCGTGCGCATCTACATGAGCACCATCCGCAGCCACCTCGCCCCGGACAACATCGAGGGCGTGCAGGTGGGCGACACGCTGTACTTCCACGTCACCAACCTCGAGCAGGACTGGGACGTCCCCCACGGCTTCGCCATGATGGGCGCCCAGACCTCCGAGCTGCTCATCATGCCCGGACAGACCCGCACCGCCAGGATCGTGGCCAATCGGGCCGGCGTCATCCCCTTCTACTGCACCGACTTCTGCTCGGCGCTGCACCAGGAGATGCAGGGCTACATCCGCGTCTCGCCTCCGGGCGAGACGGTCGAGATCAGCTACTCAACCGGCAAGACGGCGGACAGGACGGCCGCCGCCCAATGATACTCCAGCACGCCCAGTCGGCTCCCGGCGCGGTGAAGACCGGCTGGACAGTCCCCCTCCTCACGGGACTGGCCGGGATCTGCCTCCTGGCCTCCCTCTTCCTCCCCCTGTGGCACATCACCCTCGATGCGCCCCAGTACCCGGAGGGGATGGGGATGTACATCTGGGCGCGCAGCCTCACCGGCCAGAACCCCAACGACCTCGACATCATCAACCAGCTCAACCACTACATCGGGATGCGGCCCATCGTCCCGGAAGCCATCCCCGAGCTCCGCATCATCGCGCCCCTCATCGGCGCCTTCGGGATCCTCTGCCTCGCGGCCGCCTTCAGGCCCAGGATCTGGATCCTCGCCCTGCTCCTCCTGGGTCTGGGCGGCGCCGGCGCCCTGGGCATGTACGACTTCTGGCGCTGGGAATACGACTACGGCCACAACCTCGACCCCCGGGCCGCCATCCGCATCCCGGGCATGAGCTACCAGCCTCCCTTGATCGGGACGGCCAAGCTCCTGAATTTCACCTCGACTTCGTGGCCGGCAGCCGGGGGCTGGCTCCTGTTCGCCGCGGGCGGGCTGCTCGCCCTGGCCCTGCTGCTGGCCTGGCGGACCTCCCGCCGGTCGCGCGGCGCCGGGGAGCCGCTCTGGCGCGGGTTCGGCGGCGGCCCGGTCGGATATTCCATCCTGGCGCTCTGCGCCACCCTGGCCTCCGGCTGCGGGCGTTCCGGCCCCGGCCCCATCGACTGGGGCATGGACGCCTGCCACCATTGCAAGATGGCCCTGGTCCAGAAAGGGTTCGCCGCCCAGCGGCTCAACGCCAAGGGCAAGGTGCTCAGATTCGATTCCATCGAGTGCCTGCTGGCCGACCTGAAGGACAGGCCCGGCGTTTCCGAGGAGCGGTATTACGTCTCCGACCTGAGCCGTCCCGAAGCATCCCTGCTGCCCGCCGAGGAGGCCGCCTTCCTCAGCGGGAGCCGCATCGCCAGCCCCATGGGCGGCAACCTGGCCGGCTTCGCCTCGCCGGATTCGGCGCTGAAGTACCGGGAACAGGCCGGAGGCGATCTGGTCGCCTGGGGGGAGCTGCTTGCGCGCTGAGGCCGCATGGACCCTCAACCAGGCCGCCCGGGCCCTCGCCCCGGGCATGGGCGGCTCCCGGGTCCGCACCCCGGGTTTGGCGGCCATCCTGGCCCTGGCCCTCGCGCTTTCCGGCGCCTCCGCAGCCACCCTGGCGGTGGGCGCGGGCGGCGCCTATGCCACGCTCGGGGCCGCCCTGGAAGCCAGCGACAACGGAGACGTGATCGAAATGGCCCCGGGAGAATACCGCGAGAGCGGCCTCGTGGTCCGCAAGCGCGTGGCCATCCGCGGCAAGCAGGGCGGCGGAGCGGGCCAAGGGGCTGAGGCGGGCGCGGGCGGCGCGCAGGGCCGGCCCATCCTGGACGCCCGGGAAGGCGGCACCATCCTGGACATCCGCTGCGACGGCGTGGAGATTTCCGGCCTCGTCTTCCGGAACGTGGGCGTGAGCTCCATGAAGGAGCACGGAGCGGTCTGGATCACCGGGGCCGCCGACGTGGTCGTCGCCGGCAACGGCTTCGAAAGGAACTTCTTCGCCGTCTACGGCGCGGAGGCGCGGAGGCTGACGGTCAGCGGAAACACCATCGAGGGCCGCTACGGGAAGGAGGCCGTCAACGGGAACGGCATCCACCTCTGGAAATCGGACAGCGTCACCCTGCTCGACAACGCGGTGCGGGGCCATCGGGACGGCATCTACCTCGAATTCACCGGCCACAGCCACGTGGAAGGGAACCTCTGCGAGTCGAACGTGCGCTACGGCCTGCATTTCATGTATTCCCACGGCAACCGCTACGACGGGAACCTGTTCCGCGCCAACGGCTCGGGCGTGGCGGTGATGTACTCCCGCGACGTGGACATGCGCGGCAACCGCTTCGAGGCCAACTGGGGGGCGGCCAGCTACGGCCTGCTGCTCAAGTCCATCACGCACAGCCGCATCGACGGCAACGTCTTCGAGCGGAACACCGTGGCGGTGTTCCAGGAGGCCGGCAGCGGGCTCGCCTATGCCGGCAACGTCTTCCGCGCCAACGGCTGGGCCCTGCGCATCGTCGCGGACGGCGACGGGAACGATTTCACCGGCAACCGGTTCGACGGGAACACCTTCGACGTGGCCTACAACGCCAGCCCCGGCAATACCAACCGGTTCCGGCGCAACGCCTGGGACCGTTACCAGGGCTGGGATCTCGACCGCGACGGGATCACCGATCTCGCCGTCGCCAATGCAGGATCGAAC
>CBILQL010000346.1:0-5951 GCA_966238865.1 uncultured bacterium | reverse complement strand
TGGGAGAGGGATCGCCCGCGGCCCGGGCCGAAGGATTCGCCGGCGAGCTCGAAGCCTTGTTCCCAGGCAGCGGCAAGGCCCGGAACGGACGGGTGGGCGCCTTCCACTGGCCCGCCTTTCCCCTGTCCCTGGGCAGCTATTCCTGCTACAAGCCGGGGCAATGGACCTCGTTCGGCGGCGAGGAGGGCGGCAGCGTCGGCGATCTCCATTTCGCCGGCGAGCAGTGCAGCGCCGAGTTTCAGGGCTATATGAACGGGGCCGCCCAGACGGGCCGTCTCGCCGCCGAGGCCGTGATCGCCAAGCACCTGGGCAAGCAATTCAAGACGTCTTCGGCGGCTCGAGGATAAGAGCCCTCTTCCCGTCCAAGGCTCAATCCTTCGGGGCTCAATAAAAAGCCCAGACCGGTTTTCCGGCCTGGGCTCCCCGGTTTGCTTTTCGTCCTTGCACCAGGGCTCCAGTTCGACGCTGGGGCCCGGATCCTAGGAGTAGTCCGGGGCCTACACTTAGAAGATACCTATGCAAAACCCCCTGCGCAAATGGCAGGGGGTGCGATTCGATTCCAGCGTGTCGGATGCGGGAATCAATAGCTGGATCCGCCGGTTCCCGAACCGCCGGTTCCCGAACCGCCCGTTCCCGATCCAGAGCCGCCCGTTCCGGGCAGACTCGGCATCGTATCCATCATGCCTGTATCCCCGCCGGCGCCGCCCATTCCGGAGCCGGAGGTATCCGGCATGCCCGTGCCGGGGCTGGAGGTATCCAGGCCCCCGGCCGTGTCGAGGCCGGCGCCGCCGGCTCCCTGGCTGGAGGTGTCGGGCATTCCGGTTCCCGGGCTGGAACCGCCCGCGGATCCGGAAGTATCCGCTCCGGAACCGCCCGTGCCCATGCTGCCGGGGGAACCGGTGCCCAGGCTGGACGTGTCGAGGGTGCCGGTGTCGCCCATGCTTCCGGCGCCGCCGGTGCCGGTGCCCTGGGCCCCGGTCTGGGTGCCTTCATCGCCGGAAGCGGGTCCGGAGGACTGGAACGAGCCGGTGTCGCTTCCGGCTGCGCCGGCGTCCTTCGACTCCTCGCCCCTGTTGCAGCCCGCGAGCAGCGCTCCGGACAGGGCCAAGGCCGGAAGTGATCTCAGAAATTGGTGCCAAACATTCATGGCGTTCTCCTTTGCTTCGGGTTGCCATGTCACTCGAGGAGGATAAGACTTTCGATGCGCGATTCGACCGTCAAGATCAAGATAAATTCGCCGGATCGAGCATGCTACTTGCGAAGGGAGTCGATGAAAGCGACACTCGCCCTGCAGCCCAGGCGCCACGGGGCGTCCCGGGATCCGGCAGGGTCCCGGAATCCCGGAATTGGTATACTGTTGACACCCGTGCGCCGCTCCGCCGCGATGGGGCGCGGAGGCCCGGGGACCCGAAGGAGAATCCTTGACCCTTCCCAGACCGCACCGCGGCGCCGCGCGCCGCGTGCCTGCCCGCCGCAACCCGTTCTCCCCCACGATCGCGCGTTCCGCGCTGTCCGCCCTCTTCGTCCTTTCCGCCGCCGCGACCAGCGCGATTGCTTCGCCGCCGGGATCCAAAACACCGAGGGCGGCATCCCCCGCCCCGCGCGCGGCCGCCGTGCCGGCCACGCCCGGCCACGCCCTGCGCCTCGATCTGGACGGGCCCGCCCAGTCCCGCGAGGCCGCCGCCCTGCGCCGCCGCGGATTCCGCCCCCTGTCCATGGACGCCTTCGGCGATGCGGAGAATCCCCGCTTCGCCTCCAGCTGGGTGCGCGAGCAGGGCGCGGACTGGTTCCTGGCCCGCGGCGTCTCCGCGTCCGCCCTGGCCGACAGCCTGGCCGCCTGGGGCGCGCGAGGCTGGCAACCATCCCTGATCACGGGGACCGGCGAAGCGCCGGCCTTCGCCGTGGTCCTGGAGCGCGACAGCGTGGAGAGGAAGGCGCGGGTCGCACTGGATCGCGACGCCTTCCGCCTGGTCAGCGACTCGGCGCAACGCGCCGGTTACCGTCCCGCCTGGGTTGACGCCTACGGGACCCCGGATCGCCCCCTCTTCGCCGGCATCTGGCGGCGGAACACGGATGGCGTCCCCTGGAATTACAGCCTGGGCGACGACGAGGCGTCCCTGCGTGAGAAGGCCGCCACCTTCGCCCCGGTCTGGGTGCGGCCGTCCCTGGTGGTGCCGACGCCGGACGGCCGGCTGTTCACCCTGTGGGAGGAAGGCAGCGTGGGCGCCTGGTCCCTGCTCGCCCCCATGTCCCGCGAAGAGGCCGCGGCCCAGGCGGCCAAGGGCCGTCATCCCCTGCACGTGTCCGGACCCGCCCGGGACGGCGCCGGCTTCACCGCCCTCTACGCCGCCAGCGCACGCCCGCTGCCCAAGGCCTTCACGGCCACGGGCCCGGAATCGCCGGGTCTCGAGGCCTTCGACGCCTACGTGGAGCGCCTGATGCGCGCCCACCAGGTGCGCGCCGGGTCCCTGGCCATGGTCAAGGACGGCCGCCTGGTCATGGCCCGCGGCTACACCTATGCCGAGCCGGGATATCCCGTCACCCGCCCCAACAGCCTGTTCCGGGTGGCGAGCTGCAGCAAGCCGCTCACCAGCATCGCCGTCCATCGCCTGCTCAAGGAAGGCGGCGCGGGCGGAACGCTCGACCTGAAGGAGAAGGTCCTCTCCCTGCTCGGGTCCGGCGACAGCGCGGCGCCCGCGGACGGCCGCTTCGCCGACATCACCATCGACGACCTGCTCTCGCACAGCGCCGGCTGGGTCCGCTCGCCGGACAATCCCGATCCGGTGTTCAACGACTATCCCTCCGGCCATGCCATCCGCAAGCGGCTGCCCGCCATGGCCAAGGACTTCCTCGCCTACATGCTGGGCCAGCCGCTGCAGTTCGCCCCCGGGAGCCGGTCGGCCTACGCGAACTTCGGGTATTTCCTCCTGGGCCGCATCCTGGAGACGATGCCGCACGGCGCGGGACATGCCGCCGGCGCCGGCCATTCCACCTACGAGCAGGCCATGGCCGACCTGGTCTTCCGGCCCCTGGGCCTCACGCGTCCCCGCTTCGGAAGCAGCCGCCTCGAGGAGCGCGATCCCGGAGAGGTGCTCTACCACGCCCGCAGCCCCTATCTCCAGCGCGGCCGCGAGCCGGGCGGGCCGGCCTGGGTGGCCGGCGCCTACGGCGATTTCGAGCTGCGCAACATGGACGCCGCCGGTGCCTGGATCCTGTCCGCCCCCGACTACGCCAAGGTGCTGGCCGCCTTCGATCAGGGCGACGCCAATCCCGTGCTGCCCCCGGAGGCAGTCCGCACCATGTGGGCCCCGCCCCACAATCCCCGCTACCTGCGCGGCTGGTTCGCGACCCGCCTCCGGAAGCAGGCCGACGGCGACACCCTGGTGGCCAAGTGGCATAACGGGCTCTTCCCGGGCACCTCCACCCTTGTCTTCTACCGGCCCGACAAGTGGTCCTTCGCGCTGTTCCTGAACCGCGACCTCTCCCCGCAGCTGTCCGGGGACAAGGAGGGCCGGGAAATGGCGAAGCTTGCGGACCAGGTGGAGTCCTGGCCGGAGCGGGATCTGTTTCCCGAGATGGGAATCCGATCCTTCATGGCCGCGGCGGATTCGGGCGGGCCCGGCGGGCGGCCCGGCCGCGACCATTATATCACCGCGAATCATTGAATAGCAGCGGGCGTTTTCGTCCCGGCCCGCATACTCCGAGGCTATAAATCCGGGACAAACCAAAGGCCGGGGTACGCCGCTTCAGGTATTTGAAGAACATCTGACGTTGCATCGCGCCCCGGCACCCCGGATAATGGAAGTGTGAGACCGCAACGCCTCCACACCTTCTTCGGCGGAGCAAAGATGGTTACCCGGAACCTGTCTTTCGGACTTTCCCTCCTCGCCTGCATCCTGATCGTGGGCTGCGCCTCGTCGCCGTCCCATCGGCGCAGCCAGGACATCCAGCTCATCCGGGCCGCCGAGCGCGGCCAGACCAAGGAGATGTTCCGGCTCATCCAGGCCGGCGCCGACATCAACGCCCAGGACGCGGAGGGCTGGACCCCGTACCTGGCCGCCTCCTCCATGGGGCATTTCGAGGCCATGCGCATGCTGCGCGCCTTCGGGGCCCGCACCGAGGCCCCCGACCCCGATCTCAGCGCCGCCACCGCCCGCTACCTCGCCAGATAACCGCCCGCCGGCAGCCTCCCGGGTCCGCGACCTTGGCGATACCGCCGGCCAGTACCTACTTTGCTCCCTGTAGGCCGCGATCGGAGTGGTCGCGCGGAACGGGGAAGCCGTGGAATTCAAGGACTATTACAAGACCCTGGGTGTGGACAAGTCCGCCGACGCGGAGGCGATCAAGAAGGCCTACCGCAAGCTGGCCGCCAAATGGCATCCGGACAAGAACCCCGGCAACAAGACGGCGGAGGAGAAGTTCAAGGAGGTGAACGAAGCCCACGAAGTGCTTTCGGATCCCGCCAAGCGCAGGCAATACGACGAGCTGGGGAGCTCCTGGAACCAGCCGGGCGGCTTCGGCGGGTCGGGAGGCTTCGGCGGGTTCGAAGGCTTCGCCGGGCGGCAGGGGGGTCGCGGCGGCGGCCGTACCTATTCCGCCGAGGACATCGAGGACCTGTTCGGCGGCCAGGGAGGCGGATTCTCGGATTTCTTCGAGACCTTCTTCGGCGGGCGTGGGCCAGGGATGGGGGCCGGCGGCCGCATGTCCCGGCGGGGCGCCGACTACCAGGGCGACGTCGAGATCACCCTGGAGGAGGCGTACGAGGGCGCGCGCAAGGTCCTCGACCTGAACGGACGCAAGCTGCGCCTCCAGTTCAAGCCCGGCATCGCCGACGGGCAGGTGCTCCGCCTGCCGGGCAAGGGTGGCGCCGGGCAGAACGGCGGCGCGGACGGCGATCTCCATCTGCGCATCCATGTCCTTCCCCATCCGATCTTCGAGCGTCGCGGGGACGATCTCCACATGAACCTGCCCCTCGAGGTGCAGGACGCGGTGGCGGGACGCCAGGCAGACCTCCAGACCCTGAAGGGCGGCCTCAAGCTGAAGATCCCGCCCCTCACCGACAACGGCAAGGTGTTCCGCCTCAAGGGGCAGGGCATGCCCGTGTACGGCAAGGAGGGAACCAACGGTGACTTGTACGTTACCGTCCAGCTCCGGCTCCCGCGGAACCTCACCGCCAAGGAGACGGAGGCCTTCCGCGAGATGGCCCAGGCCCGCTCCCGCTGAGGCGTGCCGCCCGCCTCCGATCCGCGGCCAGCGAACGGCCTCCCGCAGCCGGCGGCCCGCGGAATAATCTTGCCCTCCGCCTCCGCATGAGATAGTTTACCCCCGACCACATCGCATATCATCCGGCGCATCCGCTCCCGTCCCGGGACGCGGGAAGGGAGGGATCATGGCCTTGGACATCCTGAAGGAGAAGGGGATTCCGCTCTCGAAGCAGGAGTTCGACTGGCGCGACCTCGTGCGCGCGCCCATCAGCAAGCTCAACGACGACGCCTTCACGCGCGTGCGCGTCATCCTGATGAACGGGATCGAATCGGAAGCGGTGCGCTTCCAGCACGCCATGGCCCGGTGCCAAGACGGCGGGCTGCGCCCCGAGCTGGCCCGCGTCCGCCGCGTCGAGCACTTCCAGCAGACCCTGGTCAACTGGCTGCTTCCCCCGGACCAGGACGCCCTCGAGACCACCATCGGCTACGAGCAGACCGCCATCGAGGTGACCGCGCACGTCGCGGCGGCGGAGCCGGATCCCTACCAGGCCCAGGTCTACCGCTTCGGCATGCTCGAGGACTTCGACCACCTCTACCGCTTCGCCGCGCTCGGCGACCGGCTCTTCGGCATCGACGCGAACAACGTCCTCAACGGCTACACCGACATCCGGCCCGGCCGGCCCACGCTCGTCGAGCACCGCCACCCGCACGACGATCTCCGCGACCACTACGACGCGCGCAAGGCCG
>CBILQL010000345.1:0-5951 GCA_966238865.1 uncultured bacterium | reverse complement strand
GCGAGTACGAGGCCCTCAAGCATGCGGCGTAACACGTACATCAGAGGCTACACCCCGGGCATACCCTGAAGGAAGCCCTTAATCAGTGCGAAAGGCTGACCGGCCAGAGGCCGAAGGCGGCCTTGGTGGACCCGGGATATCGTGGGGCGCAGAAGGTCGGAGACACCGAAATCCTCTATGCGGGGCGCATCTCCAAGGAGATTTCGGGGAGCAAGCGGTATCGGCTGAAGCAGAAGCTGCACCGGCGGGCTTCCATTGAGCCCCGTATCGGCCACCTGAAGGCCCGATTCCGGAAGGGTAGGAATTTCCTCAAGGGAATCTTCGGGGACATGGCCAACGCCCTCCTGGCGGCCTCGGCGATGAACCTGGTGAACTGGATGAGCCGGTTCTTTGCGTCTGTACTGTGGGTGCTACTGGGCGTGGTCAAGGCGGTACGAAACGTCCAATTGGCCCTCAGTCATCCGATGCCGAAATTCCAAGGGTCTTTTTGAGGACCGACTAATTCTCGAAGCTGATATTGTCGATCCGGAATGGACCGGCTCCTACGGGAGTGTTCACAGCAAATTTGACCACCAAATCGGAAATGCCGGCCCTCAATTGGGCCACTATGTCATTAGAGAGCTGCCACTTGTACTTGAAATACTGCTTGTTGATGCCGCTCGAGAGATCGACCTGGCCGATATAAACGTTTTGCAGATTCCTTTCGCGGCTGTCCAAGAACAATTGGAGGTTTCCTAACCAGTACTGTGCTCCGGGTTGGAAATCGACAATCTGGAAATCCACGGCAAGTTTGTTAGCCGACGTGGCGGCGGGCAGGGTCATTGAAAAAGGCCGCGAGAGGAGATTGCGATATCCCGATCCCGCGAATTCGATGCATTTGCTTCCATGCGTACAAGGGCTGCTGATGGTTTGGATGGGTCCCGATTCGATTTGCCAATCGGAAAAGTATTCAAAGGAAAGGACATCGCTGGAAGTGCTGGCAGGAGGTTGTGGCGCAGAAGTGATTTCCGGCTCCAGCCCGAAAATCAGATTCCCGTCCATATCATACACGGTGACCTTATTGGTTTCGGACCATTCGGCGGTTACCCCGGACATCGACCAATCATTCGCCTTGTTCCACTGGCCTGGATAATATTGATCGAAATGCACCCCGAATTGAAGGTCGTCGGGATTGGTCATCTGGCCGGATTCGACTTCGACCGCTTCCGGATAGGTGATTTCGACATAACAGATATTCAGGTTGCGGGGATCGCAACCTGCAACCGCTTGGACATTCGGCGGGTTGGCGAAGTATTTGTCCACTAGGATTCTCTGGGAAGGGAATTCCTGCTTGGAAACCCAGTATCTCAATTTGAATCCATACAGGACCTTGGTGGCGGACAAGTTGTTCATGCGGATAGAGGGCTTGGAAATATTCGGTTCCAGTGGGGACAAATCTTTGATTTCGACCTTTAGGGCATGGAAGTAAGCCCCGCCGTTACCTACCACATCGAATTTTTTCAATCCCCCGCCGCGGCTGAAATTCTCGGAAACCAGCAGGCTTTGGCAACTCGGAACAAACCGGTTTTCGCTGCATCCCGAGATCCGGTTTGGCCATAAGAGTATCGGGTTAGCGACGAGATCGCCGCCCTCCCAGGATACGATGGGCCTTTCCAGAAGCACGCCGGTACGGCTGAATTCCAGGATGTTGCCAGTGCCGCTGAGGGCGAAGACGCGGAATTCGTTTTCGGCTTGGTAATTGAGGCTGAAATCGACGATCACATCGTCACTACTGTATCTCATCGAGGTTTCATCGATGGAGAAGGAAACCGGTGACGGAGTGAATCCGATATCGACCCATCCCTTCTCATTCTTCTTCAGGGCGAGGAGTGGAAATGCGTTCTTCTGGGAGTCGAACGAGCCCGCTTTAAGGGCAAGGAAACCACTGGGCGCGAACAAATGAAGATCAACTCCCGTGATGAACCCGAGATTCTCGTCGTAAATACCAAGGGAGCCATCCGCGGTCAATGCGAAGACATATCTCGTGCCGTTCGGGGCAATGCTTTGCTGGATGAATTCATAAACAGGCTCGAATTTCAAGGAAGTCAGGTAGGAAATTTCCAGGTTTGGAAAAACCCTAAATTTGGAGATGGTTTTTTGATTCCGATCCAATACGTACCCGGTTCCGTCCGGATGAACCGTTAATCCGCTCGGGAAGGACAAGTGGGGTTGGCTTCCGTGCTTGGGGAAATAGGTCCGAATCTGCCGGCTGGAATGGATGAGCCGCAATTGGCCGGAGTTTTCGCTAGCGGCGAAAACGCCTTCGCTTTGATCGGCGAAGCGCACGTAGGACATGACCGAAGCCCTGCCGGTAAGAAAGTCGGAATCGAAATAGTCGAGTGCCTGGGCGTTCGTCAGTTCCGGGACGGTGATGCTTCTCCCTCGAACCTTGGTTTTGATGAAATCCACCTTTTTAAGGTCGCCTATCGCGATGCTGACAAGCGGGAAGGCGATCAATAGTGAAGAGCGTAGCGAAATCATTTTTCGTTTCCTCCGCCGCTGAGCATGGCTACTTGTGATTTCCCAAGGATGTATTTCCCATTTTCCGTTTCAACCACCACAAATCTATCCGCATTCTCAGGGGGAGCTTTACGAAGGGTCCCGATTCTCGAAATAAGCTTCGCCCGCTGTCGCATCCAATTCTCGCGGCACTCCGTGGTTTTCGTCCAGGAAAATTGGTTGCACCAATCCTCGCGCAAATAGTTCCAATAGAATGAATTCGAACCCTGAAAGCAATTCTCGCAAAAGGGCATTTGCCGGAGATCCCGCATGTTTCCTGCGTTCCTCAGCTTGTACTTCCAGAAAACGACCCTTGGGTCAGCGTTTCCCTTTTTCCCGCGTGAAAATATGATTGGCTTGGCCTCGGCATTGAAGGCCTCCAATTCTTCCCCTTGCAGAACCCAGGTAAGGTCCATTTGCGACATCCGCAAATCCACCTCCGAAATTTTGCCAGCCTTGGTAATCGTGAATTCCCGCGACTCGATGACTTTGCCGAATATTTTCGCGCGCAGCGCCGCCTTCCGGTTTCCCGAGCGGAGTTTTTTCGCGTAGTCGATGGGCAAGGCCGCCATGAAGCTCCAAATTGCCGAAACGCCGCTTTGCAATTTCACCGGGGATCTGGGTCCGAAATCCGTCACGGACTGCAATTTCGTCCCCGTATCCCTCGAGAACGAAAATTCGGGCAGCGATTCTTCGATATTGAGCACAAGCGTGGCTGAATCCGTGTTCGTCACTTCGAATGTGCCAGTAATCCAATTCGGAAAAGCGATCGCGCTGGAGTCCAGATCGACCCGGATCTGGAAACCCGTGCACAGCGAAACCAGGCACGTGACGAAGGGTAGGAGCTTCGCGTACATCAAAACCACCAGCCCGGCAAGGTGATCGCCAACCTGTCTATTTTTCGATTCGCATCATCGTAGAAGGGGGGGCCGACCGTGGTCGCCGGAAGGGTGCCGGCCAAGGTTTTGTACATGAGGTGCCACGTATCGGTCGAATGTCTTAGGGTCATCAGCAAATGCCCGTTTTCATGGGCGACGATATGGTTAAGAAGCGGCGCGGCGCTCTCGACGCATTACGTGGGGGTGCATGGAGAGACGTAGTCCTTCACCGGTTCCAGTCCCAGGAACACGACGTATTGGTTGTGGAGCGAGCGGGGCAATAGGAATCCTGCCGAACCCTCATATCCGCGCACGTCCGGATCGTTCGAGTTCTGGTAAGCCTGGTGGGTCGGCTTCTCAAATATATACTGTTCCCCCGGAGGGGCGTCGCGATCGTACCGGAACATGCTTACCGTCCTCGGTACCCTGATGACGTTTACGTTCAGCGCATTCCTATCTTTGCCGTTGAAATTGGAGATATTGTTGACATACTGTTCCTCCAGATGGTGCACCAGGTAGGACCCGCTATTTATCTCTTCGAGGATGATTGGTGAAGGGCTATTCGCATATTTGAATGCGGGAAGGTAATCTGTGGGGCCTTCCGTGACAAGCTCCGCTATAAGGCTGAATCCCCTGTCCAGCCTACTGCTGCGATAATCTATCCTGTTCGACTGCTCATTCAGAATCCGCATCGTTTGGCTAGTTTGACGGGATATGAGAATCCTCGTAAAGTCCGTCCAGTCCGCCGGCTTGTCTATTTGATTGTAGAAGTGTATTGCATATCGGACGCCGGGGACCACGATATCCGGCCTATTCGCGTTGGGAAAGGTTGTGCAGCCGGGAAGCGTGTACGACTCGGCCATTCCGGAACCTCGAAGGATTGTAGTCGAACATCCGTCGCTTTCCGCCAAGAGAGCCTGGTATTCCGCCCTCGTCAGGTTATTGCGGGTCCAGACTGGGCTCGCGAAGAAACGGACGTCGGACGCATCAACATCAGATTCCGGACTCCGAAGTATCTTCGCCCATGCCGCCACGTCGAAATCATTGATATGGAAGGCTACGAAATCCTTCTCGACATCGTCCAGCGTTTCCGAAGCGTCCAGCTTTTGCTTTATACCATCGACGGTCAGCACCCTATCGGATCCATCCGAATACGTCCCGGCGCCGCCATTGCAGCCCATGATACGAGGATGGCGAACGGAATCGATGATTTGATGTGTTTCATATAGTCCTGCACCAACAGTATAACATGTCAGCCTCCATGCATATTCCCGCAAAAGTGCGACGCCTGTAGCCTTCGGCAACTAATAGAATTTGTTCGCGGCCATCCCCACCGGGATGCAAATACTCACCGAAAGACAAAGTAGCATGGATGCTACTGGCGGTCAATCGACTTTTTGAAAAAAGTTTGCACCTGGGAACTATGAATATTAGCGCCCGGGATTTCATTTCGAAAGATTCGAATTCTGGCTCACAAGCAACTTGTAAGCGCGCTCGAATATTTTTTGGCAAGCTCTTCAAGGCAATCTCCCTCCTTTGCTTGTCGTTCGGCGTGATGCGGCGGACAGCGTGCAGGTTGAATATTCCGTTTTGGGCTCATAGGCACCCTTCCGGTTCAAGTCAGTATCGGCCTCGCGAAGCATCCGGACCGGCGCACGCTTCTGCGCAGGGCCAGCGAGTGACGGCCCAAAGCTTGCTGCGTGTTGCAAGGTCAAGTTCGCGGTGTCGGACTCGACGAAATCTTCGCCCAGGAACGCGTTCACTCAGCAGATGCCCCCATTCGAACTTGAACCCCTAATACTGCCGAGGGGGGCGGATCTTACAACTTTGGACCCTCAGGGTATCAAAAGATGGGGTTGATTACTCGGCAGAGGACTCGGGAAGGGACGGGATGATGCCGGGATAGCGCCGGCTGACCTGCCCTGGGTAGGCCCCCAGCGCCCATTCCCTAACGTTTAGCGCCCTCTTCCGGCACCCGATAATCTCCCGATTTTCGAGTTTTTTGGCCATCCGGGCCATTTTCTATTTTGTCCTTTCCCAGCCGGGGGCCTGAAATCGCATGAATCTTCCCGTGAAATCGTCCCAGATCGAAACCGACTACGAGGTGAAGCTCGGGGTATTCGAAGGCCCCCTGGACCTGCTCCTCTACCTGGTCCAGAAGAACGAGCTGAATCCGCGGGAAATCGCCATCTCGACCATCACCGACCAGTACCTCCAGTACATCGAGGCCGGCCTGCAGGAGGGCGGCGCCCAGTCCCTGAACCTCTCCAACGCGGGGGAGTTCCTGGTGATGGCGGCCCGCCTGATGCGCCTCAAGGCCCGGGAACTGCTGCCGGCGGATCAGAAGGACGAGCTGGAGGAGATGGAGTACGAGCTGGACCGGCAGGCGCTGATCCAGCAGATGCTAGAGTACCAGAAGTTCAAGGAAGCGGCCCGGGTGCTGCGCAACTTCGAGGGCAAGAACTTCGGCGCCTTCGCCCGCGGGCGCGAGGACAGCGGCGACGACCGCAAGGACGAGGAGCTGGAGGAGGAGGC
>CBILQL010000344.1:0-5955 GCA_966238865.1 uncultured bacterium | reverse complement strand
TCCCGTATACCTCCTTTCCCAGCTGGAAGGTGAGGTATTTTCCGGCCTTGGCAGCCGTGGAGGCGGTTTCCTTGCTCACTGCCTGCATCCGATAGTCCTTTCCCTGGCGTACGTGCGAGGAATGCTGAATTGCAAGACCATCTTAGAGGTGGGTCGCGGAATTGTCAAAGTCTGCTTGGAATTGTCGCGGCCGTGACGCTATTGCCATTTTGGCATGGCCGTTCGCGGCGGCCATGACCGCCTGTCCGCCCGCATTCACCGCCCCGTCAAAGGCCCTCTTCCCGCTCCGGCACGGTGCGGTAGGTATCGAAGGGCCGGGACCGCGAACGGCACTCCCTGGTATTCCGCTGCATGCTCTGGGTGGCCAGGCTCAGCAGGTTCTCCTTCTGCACGAGCAGGGATTCCCGGTCCGCGCGCAGGGAGGAATCCGCCGCCGCGTCCGTCGCTCCCGGACCCGCCAGGGTATGCAGCTCGTCCACCTGCCTCTGCAGGGTTTCCACGATTTCCGCGTCGGTCTTCATCTGTTCGCAGGGGTTGCCGGCGAGACGGCCCTGCTGGCGGTTCCCCTCGCAAGCCGTGAGGAGCAGCAGGGCCAGGGCCAAGAGGAGGAGTCGTATCATCATCGCTTTGCCTCCCGGGATCGCTCCCTCGCTATGAAAATACCAGGGTGCGGGGGGATTTCCCCGGAGCCGATCGTCGCGGACGCGACGGGCGTCCGCGACGCCGTCAGGGCCTCGCCGGCGAAATCCCCGCCAGGGCCTCGCGGAGGTCCGAGAGCTTGGGAGGCTTGCTCAGGAGCCGGTCCACGTTGGGGGGCGTCTCGCTGTCGGCCTGGAGGCGACGGCCCCAGCCGGTCAGGAGCACCACCGGAGTCGCCGGGGAGGCCGCCTTGACGGCGGCCGCGACCCGGCTGCCGTCCACGTTGGGCATGCCCAGGTCCGTCATCACAACGTCGAAGGGCTGAGGACTCCCGGCGGCGGCCCGGAAGGCGCGGATGCCGGCCTCCCCGCCGTCCGCGGTGGACACGTCGTGGCCGTCCAGGCGCAGGGTGTCCTTCAGCACCTTGGCCACCAGGGGGTCGTCGTCCACGACCAGGATGCGCATGCGGGGGACGATGGAGGCCGCCCGGGCGGCGCGGGGCGCCTCGGAGGAAACCGCCGCGGAAGGCGGGAAGGCGAGGCGCACCGCGGTGCCCTTGCCCGGCGCGCTGTCGATCTCGACGTCGGCGCCGTGGCGTTCCGCCATGGCGAACACCATGGGCAGCCCCAGGCCGGTGCCCCGCTCCCCCTTGGTGGTGAAGAACGGCTCCAGGCAGCGCCGGCGGGTCTCCTCGTCCATGCCCGCGCCGGTGTCCGAGACCTCGGCCACCACCCTCCCGCCCTCGTCCCGGAAGGTGCGAAGGCCGAGGACGCCGCCCTCCGGCATGGCGTCGAAGGCGTTCAGGAAGAGGTTGGTCAGCGCCTCCCGGATCTCGCTCTCCACGCCCATAACGGCGGGCAGGTCGCCGGCCAGCGCCTTGCGCACCTCGAACGCCACGCCCTTCACCTGGGCCATGTCGGACCAGCGCGCGCGGGTGAGGTCGACGACCTGCTGGATGGCCCGGTTCAGCTGCACCGGCGCGGTCGCCGCCCGGGTCTCCCGCTGCCGCGAGAACTCGCGCATGCGCGCCACCGTGGCGGCCACGTCCTCGATGGCCCGCGAGATGGTCCGGAGGCTTTCCCGGCTCCGGACGCTGAGGCCCGGCTCGTTCTCGAGCAGGGACTCCACGTACAGGGCCGCGGGCGAGATGGAATTGTTGATGTCGTGGGCGATGCCGCTGGCCAGCTGCCCCAGGGCCCGCAGCCGCTCCTGCTGCATCACGGCCTGCTGGGACAGGCGCAGGTCGTCGTAGGCCTTCTGCAGGGCGCCGTAGAGATGGGCCTGGTGGGCCGCGAGGGCGGCCTGCTCGGAGAGCTGCCGCAGGAAGTCCCGGTCGGGGGGGCCGAAGGAGTCGGGCGCGCGGCGCGACGCCATGAGCACCCCGAAGACCTTGCCCTCCACGAGCAGGGGGGCCAGGAACAGCGCGCGCAGCCCCTTCTCCCCGAGCCGCATGGGGAAGGGGTGGCCGTTGTCGGAGATGTCGGGCTCGTAGACCACGTGGCCGCGCACGCAGCGCGCCAGGGAGCTGCCGTCCACGGGCAGGCGCGCGCCCTGGGACATGCCCGCCTCCTCGGCCAGGGCCGCGGAGCGGGTCCCGACGCTGGTCACCAGCAGGCGCCCCGCTGGGGCGTCCCCGGGCGCCTCCGCCGCCCGGCCGGACGCGGGCTGGTAGGTGCAGACGCAGACGAAGTCCACCGGGAGGTTGTCCTCCAGGGTACGCGCCATCACCTGGAAGATGCTGGAGAGATCGAGGCGCTCGCTGATGGCCCGGGTGATGCGGTTGAGGAGCTCCAGCCGGGACAGCTGCTCCTGGATCCGGGTCAGCATCTGGTTGAAGGCGTCGGTGAGCAGGGCGAGCTCGCCGGCGCCCTCCTGCCGGGCGCGCACCGAGTAGTCGCGCCGCTCGGACACCGCCCGGGCGGTTTCCGCCAGCCCGAGGATGGGGGCGGAAATCTGCCCTTGCAGGGTCCGGGAGAGCAGGTAGGCCAGCAGCCCCGCCAGGGCCGCGACGGCGGCCGCCATCGCGCCGTAGGTGCGGAGGCGCTCGGACAACGCCTTGAGGTCGGATTGCACGTACAGGGATCCGAGGCGGGAGCCTCCCTGGACGACGGGGACGAAACCGGCGAGGCGGGAGGAGTCGACGGCGAAGCCCCCGCCGGAGGGCGCGGCGGGCACGGCCCCGGCCGGCAGCCCTTCGGGATAGGTGGAGAAGAGGCTGCCGTCCCCGTCGTACAGGGCGGCGGCGGTGATATGGGGAGCGGCCTTGAGGGCGGCGAGGATTTCCCGGGCCCCCTCGCGGTCCTCGAAGGCGAGGACGGCGGTGCTGTTGTCGGCGACGACGGCGGCCAGCGTGGAAAGCTGGCGGGCCAGCGTGCGGCGGAAGGTCAGGTACTCGTAGGCGAAGAAGACCGCGCAGGTCAGGATCAGGACCGCCCCGCTGGTCAGGAGCATGATTCCCATGAGCCGCTTCTGGATGGGCAGATCGCGGAGCATGGCCTACCCCTTCCCCGGCGGCTCGATTTCCGCCAGCCTCAGGAGCTTGGAGCTCATGGCGAGGCCCGCGGCCTGCACCGCCTCCAGGTTGACCCGGAGGCGGATCCTGCCCCGGCGGGTGAGGAGGGCCACCATCCCGCCCGTCCGGCAGAACCCCTCCGACTCCCCGACGGTCAGGATGCGGCGGTTCCGCAGGGCCCTGAGGACGGCGGCGAGGCGCGGGGTCTCCGAGGCGCTGACGAAGAGCAGGTGGCAGTCCCCGACCTGCTCGACCCGATCGAAGCGGACCACCTTGAGGGGATGGGAGCCTATCGACTCGCCCCGGACGACCGTCTCCAATTGGGTGTCGAAAGGGTCCCTGCCCAGGATGCCGAGCACCAGCGGGGAATCCTTTTCCGGGAAGGCTTCCGGGGGCCATTGCACGAACTGGGCGAAATGGTAGAGGAAGACGGCCTTGACCTGGTATTCGCCCGCGGGCCGGTCCTGCCCTTCCACCGCCGGCGCCGCTTCCCGGCAAAGCAGGAGCAGGGCCAGGGCGAACACGACGCCCGGACGCGGGCCGACCTTCTGAATGAATCCGTCCAATCCCAAGCCCCTGGGCGATACTCCCGCCCCGTCCCTTAACATAGTTTCCTGGCATCCCGCAGTTCCGGGCATTTTCCTCCGCCGGGCCGGCGCGAACCCTCCCTCCCGGCGGCGATCGCCGGCCCCGATTTCCCCGCCTGCGGCGTTCGCGATCCGCTCCCGGCCGCCTCCCGGCGGCAGCCGGCCGTTCCCCGTCCCCGGCGCCCCGCGGGAACGGACCGCGGCGACGCCCCCCTTCCCTGCCCCCGTCACGGGACGGTTTCCCCCGGGAGGCCGTCCGCGCCTCGGGTCGGATGCCCTGGAGGCCTTGTCCCGCCTGGTGCGGGCGTGAGGTAGCGTTCCAGTCACGGTATGCGGCGGGTCAAGGAAATCGAAGATCATCGTAAAACCTCGCGGCGCGGGTGGATCGACGGGGCGCAGACGAGTACACTTCTACCGTCGGGCCGCATCCGGCCCGGACGTCTCCGGCCCAGGTTCCCGCCAGGTTGCGCGGGATCTGGGCTGGGCGCGACGGCCCCCCTCCGGGGTCCGATAACGATTCCTACCGAAAGAAAGGTCTCCATGCGTCCCTCACTCCGTCTTTCCGCCCTCCTGTTCCTCGCGGCCGGCTTCCTGGCCTGCGAGTTCACACCCGTCGACTCTCCCGCCGACGGCGCCGCCGCCGCCGGAAACGATGCCGCCTCCGATCGGAAGGCCGGCTACTTCTCCCCTGCCGAGGAAGGCGTGCCCGGCCCCCTGCTGTTCTCCGACGACGGCAATCCCCTGGCCAAGCTGACCGGGGACGGACCCATCCTGTTCCGCTCCGACCTGGAGGACCAGTCCGAGACCTGCTGGAACAGCAACCGCAACAGCTCCGGCTACGCCAAGACCGCCTGCGGCGAGTACGGCAACATCGGCGCCTGGGGCGCCAAGCTGGCCGTGGGCCAGACGCGCCGCTCCGGCAACAAGGCCATGGCCTTCACCTTCAACAAGAACGAGGACGTGGCCGGGGCCGGCCTGACCCTGTCCGCCAACGTCGTCAACGTGCGCGCCTGGTACAACTTCGGTTCCGGCTTCGACTTCGGCCAGGGCATCAAGATCGGCCGGGTCCAGTCGTTCAACGAGTCGACCCAGCTGAACGACATCGACATCGTGATGACGGTGCGCAGCCGCCAGGGCGGGACCAGCGTCCAGAGCGGGGTCACCGACATGTCCGACATGGGGCTGTTCTTCAACGGCCGCCCGGTGGGCTTCGACTGGGGGAACATCACCTCCACCCGCAGCTTCCAGCGCAACCGCTGGTACGCGATCGAATACCAGGTGTTCCTCAACACCCCGGGCAAGAAGGACGGCTGGGTCAAGATCTGGGTGGACGGCGCGCTGGCGGCCCAGAAGACCGGAATCAACATCCGCGGGAACGGCGGCTACACCGTGAAGCTGAACCGCATCCGCCTGGGCGGCTGGTATTCCAACACCGCCAACGGCAACACCGCCGCCAATCCCGCGCAGCCTTCCACGGTCTACATCGACGACGTGGCCGTGGGCACCGCCTACATCGGCCTCTGATCACCCGTCCGCAGGGACGGATCGTCAACTTGTGGCAGGATTCCGCGCACAAGTTGACGATGGGATTACGGCGCATCGCGCCGCCGTTCCGGACCCCGATTCCGGGCTATGCAATCGGCTTCCGCAGCAAGTATTTTTCCAGCCGGACAGTTTCGCTTTCGGAAAGAGCCGTGCCATGCCTGCCAACATCCCCCTCGTGAAATCCTCTCTCGCGTTCCTGCTGCTGCTCGGCGCTTCCGGCGCCGCCGAATTCTCCCGGACGGAATGGGAAGACCCCGGCCGCCCGGGCAGTTCCGTATGGATCCGCAACGGGCGCGGACGGATGGTGGCGCTGGACGCCTTCTACATCCGCACCAGCGGACTGCGGAGCTATCGCGAGGTGGCCCTGACCGCCGGGAGCCGCCGCCTCCATTTCACCGCGGCCGGGGACAGCCGGGGGCGGTGGGTCCGCCTCGTGCCCCGGTCGCCCCGCCGCGTCTGGGTGCGCGCGCGCGACAGCCTGATGCTATCCCGCTTCGAATGCGGCCTGGGGCTCCATCCCGGCAAGGGGCCCGGAAGGGCGGCCGAGGAGTTCGCGCTCGAGCTGAAGGTGGTGGACAACTGGGGGGATTCCTCGGTGGTGCGGCTGTTCCAGATGGAGCCCCGCTACGACATCTCCGACAGCCCGGGGAAGGGCGCGCCCGGCGCCGCCAC
>CBILQL010000343.1:0-5955 GCA_966238865.1 uncultured bacterium | reverse complement strand
ATCGTCTCCGGTTGGAAGACCCCAATACGTCCGTCAAGGACCTGCAGGAGGTGGACCGGCGGGTGGACGCGGGATTCTGGATCGGCAAGGAGAAGCACAACCCCCTCATCCTCGACCTGCTCGACGAGGGAGAGAAGGAGGAGTCCTTCGAGGCGACCGATTTCGCGGACCTGGAGCGGAAATACTTCGCGCGGCTGCAGGACCACCTGGGGACCCCGGACGGTACGGCCATGGTGCTGCGCATCTATCCCCACTTCGACATCGGCGACATCTCCCGCTGCCGGGCCTTCCTCAAGGACGTCAGGACCGTGGCCGCGCAGCTCGAGGACCTCCAGGCGGGGACGGGCGGCGCCCCGGAGATCCTCCTGACCGGCGACCTGATGCGGAGCGTCCAGAACGAGGGGCGCCTGTACTCCTCCATCATCGACTCCGGCAAGCGCTCCCTGTACCTGGCCGCGATCCTCCTCCTCCTCTACTTCATCCGCATCCCGTTCGGGGCCCTGCTGGCGGCCATCCCCATGGGCATGGCGGTGCTGTGGACCCTGGCCCTCACCTCCGCCTGGGTCGGCTACCTGAGCCTCATCACCGCCCCCCTGAGCCTGCTGGTGGTGGGGATCGGCCTGGAGGCGGCAGTCCAGCTGCTGGCGCGCTACCGGGAGGAAAGGCGCAAGAACTTCAGCGCCGCGGTGGCCTTCGAGACCATCATCCTCGAGACCGGACCCGCCATCACCACCGGCGTGCTGGTCTCGGCGGCCGCCTTCCTCACCCTCCTCGTCACCGACTACAAGGGCTTCGCCGAGTTCGGGCTCATGGCCGGCATCGGCCTCCTGTGCACCTTGGTGGCGGTGCTGGTGGTGTTCCCCTGCCTGCTCATCCTGGTGGAGCCGCTGGGGCTGCTGCCCGCGCTGGGGAGCCGCATCTACAACTTCAACCTGTTCCGCAGCCGGCGCTATCCGCGCTGGCGCTGGCACCTGGCCGCCGTCGTCGCGCTGACGGCCCTCCTGTGCCATCGCGGCCTGCAGCTCGACTTCCAGTTCAACTTCGACCGCCTCACCTATCCCAACCGGAACCTGCGCGCCGACAGCCTCCTGCAGGCCGCCGGGGAGGCCATCGCGCCGCCCGCCGTGGTGCTGGCCAGCAGCCACGATGAGGCCCAGGAGGTCGCCGACGCCCTGCGGCGGCGCATGGCGCGGGATACGGCGTCCCCGACCATCCAGGGCGTGACGACCATGCTGGATCTCCTCCCCGCCTACCAGGACGAGAAGCTGGCCATCATCGAGCGCCTGAAGCGGAAGGTGACCCCGGCCATCATCGCCGGCGCCAAGGAGCCGCTGAAAGGCAGCCTGGAGAAGCTGAGGGACAGCTGGGACGTGCGGAAGCTCGGCCCCGAGGATCTGCCCGAATCCTACAAGAGCAAGTTCCTGGGCCGGGACACCTTGTCGGGCAGCTTCGTGTTCATCTTCCCTTCGGTGGACCTGCGCCAGGGCTGGAACACCATCGCCTTCGCCGAGGACGTGCGCGACATCCCCCTGCCCGACGGGAGGGTGTTCCACGCCTCGGGGACGCCCGTGGTGCAGGCGGACCTGCTCAGCCTCATCATCCCGGACAGCCGCAAGGCCTTGGCCCTGGCCCTGTTCACCATCTGCCTGCTGGTGCTCATCGACACCAAGTCCCTGCGCGGCACGGCGGCGCTCATCGTGCCGCTCCTGTTCAGCCTGGCCTGGACCCTGGGGGCCCTGGAGGTGCTGGGCATCAAGCTGAACTGGTTCAACCTCATCGCCTTCCCGGCCCTGCTCGCCTACGGGATCATCAACGGCGTGCATTTCTACCACCGCTACCTGGAGGAGGGGCGGGGGTCCCTGGCCTTCGTGCTCCGCCGCACCGGCGAGGTGACCGCGGTGGCCACTTTCGTGGGGATGGCCGGCTTCGTGGGCGTGGCCTTCTCCGATCACCGGGGGCTAGCCACTTTGGGGATCACGGCCCTCATCGGCCTCGCCATGAGCCTGGCGGCGCCGCTGCTCATCATGCCCATCCTCATCGGCTACCTGGAGGAGAAGCGCCGCGTAATCGACGAGCCCGTGTCCGCGCCGGGACCCGCCACGGGAGCGATTCCAATCCAGGGCGGCAAGGACGGCGGACCGCGGGCCGGCTGAGAGGCCGGACGCCCGGGGCGTGCCGGATGCCCAGGTCCGCCGCCGTCAGATGTGGATGTGCCCCGGCGTGCGGGGGAAGGGAATCACGTCGCGGATGTTCCCCATGCCCGTGACGAACTGGACCAGGCGCTCGAAGCCGAGCCCGAAGCCGGCATGCGGCACCGATCCGAAGCGGCGCAGGTCCAGGTACCAATCCAGCGGCTCCGGGTGCATGCCCATCTCCCGGATGCGCGCCGCGAGCAGGTCCACCCTGTCCTCGCGCTGGGCCCCGCCGATGATCTCGCCGATGCCGGGCACCAGCACGTCCATGGCCCGCACCGTCTTCCCGTCGTCGTTCAGCTTCATGTAGAAGGCCTTGATCCCCTTGGGGTAGTCGGTCAGGATGACCGGGGCCTTGAACACCTTCTCGGTGAGGTAGCGCTCGTGCTCGGACTGGAGATCGGTCCCCCATTCCACCGGGTACTTGAAGCTCTCGCCGCTCTTCCGGAGGATGTCCACCGCCTCGGTGTAGGTGAGCCGCTTGAAGGGATTGCGCACCACCGAGCTCAGGGTCTCGAGGATGCCGGGCTCCACCCGTTGCTTGAAGAAGTCCATCTCCTGGGGGCATTTCTCCAGCGCCTCGGTGAGCAGGTGGCGCAGGAAGTCCTCGGCCAGGGCGGCGTTGTCGTCGAGGTCGGCGAAGGCCACCTCCGGCTCCACCATCCAGAATTCCGCCAGGTGCCGGGAGGTGTTGGAGTTCTCGGCGCGGAAGGTGGGGCCGAAGGTGTAGATCTTCCCCATGCTGCACGCCCAAGCCTCGCCCTCGAGCTGGCCGCTCACCGTCAGGTTCACGCCCCGGCCGAAGAAGTCGCGCCCGTAGTCCACCTTGCCGTCCTCGCCGCGGGGCGGCTTCTCGGGGTCCAGGGTGGTGACCCGGAACATCTGGCCGGCGCCCTCGGCGTCGTTGGCGGTGATGATGGGCGAGTGCAGCCAGACGAATCCGCGCTTCTGGAAGAAGTCGTGGATGGCCATGGACAGGGTGTTGCGGACCCGGGCGATGGCCCCGAAGGTGTTGGTGCGGGTACGAAGGTGGGTGTAGTCCCGCAGGTATTCGTAGGACATCTTCTGCTTGCCGAGGGGATAGGCCGCCGGATCGCAGGGGCCGAGCACCTCGACCTCGCGGGCCTGGAGTTCCACCGCCTGCTTGCCGCCCTGGGACTTGACCAGCTTGCCGACCACGCACACCGACGTGCCGGCATGGATGGCGTGCATCAGGTCCGCATAGCCGGGAAGGGTTGCCGGCACCACGGCCTGAAGGTTCTGGAAGCAGGAACCGTCGTTGATCTCCAGGAAGGCCAGGCCGGCCTTGGACTCCCGCTTGGTGCGGACCCAGCCCTGGAGCTTCACGTCAGCGTCCAGGGGGGGATTGAGGAGCAGGGAGCGGACACCGGGTTCGGGAAGGTTCTTGGGCATATTGGACAAAATAGCTGGAGATTTTAGAGATTTGAAGGTTTCAATTATCTACTAATTAAGTAGATGATTTACTATCTTGGTGGGAAGATGAAAGGGCAGGCCGATTCTTTCGCCCTGGAGATAGCCGAAATGAGCGAAAATCCAGCTCAGACGTCAAGTCCAGGCGTATATAAGCCCTCCGGACCCATCCCGCGCACGCCTCCCGCGGCCGGGACCCCGAAACCGGACGCTGCCGCCGTACCGTCTGCCGGATCGATCGCCGTGCCTGCTGCGGCATCCGCGTCCCCGCCGGCCTCCGATCCGTCCCCGTCCGATCGGAAGTTCTCCCGGAAAATCGAATCCCTGTCCCAGGCGCCCAGGCAACGCGGCGCGTTCTTCACGGAAGACGCAGCCAACAAGGATATGGCCCTGGTCACCGCCAAGTACAAGGACATCAAGGTGTATTGGCTGGTGGATCCCCAGAGCGACCTCATCTACGACGCCAAGTTCTTCTCCTACGGCGGGCCCATCTCCATCGCCCTGGGCGAGAAGCTCTGCTCCCTGGTCAAGGGCATGAAGATGGAAAGCGCCACCGCCATCACCATCCCCCAATTGGAGGAGCTGCTCCGCGACGATCCGGCCGTGCCGGCCACCGCCGCGCCCGCGGAAGAGGCCTTCTCCTCCCTGCCTCCCCTGCTGGCCAACGCCGCCGAGGTGTACGCCTCGTCCAAGGCCCTGGCCCTGGCCACCCTGCAGATGAAGGCCGCCCAGGCGAACGGCGCCGTCCGCAGCTTCGAGAGCCTCACCGCCGCCGACGAGGCCTGGCTGAAGAAGCCGAAGGAAGAACAGATCCAGGCCATCGAGGAGATCCTCACCCGGGACATCCGCCCCGGGCTGAACTTCGACGGCGGCGACATGCTGATCCAGGATCTGGAAGAAGGCTACCGGCTCAAGATCAAGTACCAGGGGGCCTGCGGCAGCTGCGGCTCCTCCACCGGGGCCACGCTTGCGTTCATCGAGGATTCCCTGCGCCGCCAGCTGTTCGGCGGGATGCAGGTCGTCCCCGTGGAGGATTGAGGCCGCCATGGACCGACCCGTCAAGGCATCCCCGACCGCCGGACCTGCGGCCGCCGGCACCGCGGCTCCCGCCGGCGCCTCCGCACCGGGCGGCGACGCGCTCGCGTCCGGCTTCACGGCCCCCGAATACAAGTACGGCTTCACCACGCCGGTGGAGATGGAGACCGTCGGCAAGGGCCTCAGCGAGGACGTGATCCGGGCCATCTCCAAGAAGAAGAACGAGCCGGCCTTCCTGCTGGAGTTCCGCCTCAAGGCATACCGCAAGTGGCTGACGATGAAGGAGCCCACCTGGGCCCACGTCCAGTATCCGCCCATCGACTACCAGGACATCGTATACTTCGCCGCCCCCAAGCCCAAGCCCGTGCTCTCCGGCCTGGACGAGGTGGATCCGGAGATCCTCAAGACCTTCGAGCGGCTGGGCATCCCCCTGGACGAGCAGAAGCGCCTCGCCAACGTGGCCGTGGACGCCGTCTTCGACAGCGTGAGCGTGGCCACCACCCACAAGAAGAAACTGCTCGAGCACGGCGTCATCTTCTGCTCCTTCACCGAGGCCGTGCACGAATACCCCGAGCTGATCGAGCAGTACCTGGGATCGGTGGTGCCCATCGGCGACAACTTCTACGCCGCCCTCAACTCGGCCGTCTTCACCGACGGCTCCTTCGTGTTCATCCCGCCGGGCACCCGGTGCCCGATGGAGCTCTCCACCTATTTCCGCATCAACACCGAGGAGAGCGGCCAGTTCGAGCGCACCCTCATCGTCGCCTCCGAGGACAGCTACGTCTCCTACCTGGAGGGCTGCACGGCCCCCAAGTTCGACACCAACCAGCTGCACGCCGCGGTGGTGGAGCTGGTGACCCTCGACAACGCCGAGATCAAGTACAGCACGGTGCAGAACTGGTACAGCGGCGACCCCGTCACCGGCAAGGGGGGCATCTACAACTTCGTCACCAAGCGCGGCAAGTGCCTGGGGAGGAAGAGCAAGATCTCCTGGACCCAGGTGGAGACCGGCTCGGCCATCACCTGGAAATACCCGAGCTGCATCCTGGTCGGCGACGACTCGGTGGGCGAGTTCTATTCCGTGGCCATGACCAACGGCCGCATGCAGGCCGACACCGGCACCAAGATGATCCACCTGGGTAAGAACACCCGGTCGAGCATCATCTCCAAGGGCATCGCCTCGGACATGAGCAGCAACGCCTACCGCGGGCTGGTGCGCATCGCCCGGAACGCCGCCGGCGCCCGCAACTACAGCCAATGCGACAGCATGCTGGTGGGCCACAAAAGCAGCGCCCAC
>CBILQL010000342.1:0-6007 GCA_966238865.1 uncultured bacterium | reverse complement strand
GGGCGCCGCGCTGGTCCTTCATCTTGGGGGCGGTCTGCCAGGTGCGGGAGATCACCTCGCCCACGCGGCCCTTGGCCTGGGAGTCCGACGACATCATGGAGATGGCCCCCAGGTCGTGGAGGACGTCCTCGGCGGCGATGGTCTCGCCCCGGATGCGGCTCTCGGCGAAGGCCACGTCCTCGGGGATGTTCTTGTCGAGGTGGTGGCAGACCATGAGCATGTCGAGGTGCTCGCTCAGGGTGTTGACGGTGAAGGGGCGGGTGGGATTGGTCGAGGACGGCAGCACGTTTGGCAGGCCGCACACCTTGATGATGTCCGGGGCGTGGCCGCCGCCGGCCCCCTCGGTGTGGAAGCTGTGGATGGTGCGGCCCTTGAAGGCGGCGATGGTGGCCTCGACGAAGCCGCTTTCATTGAGGGTGTCGGTGTGGATGGCCACCTGCACGTCGTGCTTCTCGGCCACGTCCAGGCAGGCGTCGATGGCGGCCGGGGTGGTGCCCCAGTCCTCGTGCAGCTTGAGGCCGACGGCCCCGCCCTCGATCTGCTCGACGAGGCCGCCCGGCAGGGAGGAATTGCCCTTGCCCAGGAAGCCGAAGTTGAGGGGATAGGCGTCGGTGGCCCGCAGCATCATCTCCAGGTGGGCGGCGCCCGGGGTGCAGGTGGTGGCGTTGGTGCCGGTGGCCGGCCCGGTGCCGCCGCCCAGCATGGTGGTCACGCCCGAGGCGAGCGCCTCGTCGATCTGCTGGGGGCAGATGAAATGGATGTGGGAGTCGATGCCGCCGGCGGTGACGATGAGCCCCTCCCCAGCGATGACCTCGGTGGTGGGGCCGACGACCATGCCCGGATCCACCCCCGGCATCACGTGCGGGTTGCCTGCCTTGCCCAGGCCGCGGATGCGGCCGTCCTTGACGCCGATGTCGGCCTTGTAGATGCCGGCGTGATCGATGACGAGGGCGTTGGTGATCAGGAGGTCCAGGGCCGCGGCCTGGGACACGCCAGCTCCCTGGCCCATGCCGTCGCGCAGCACCTTGCCGCCCCCGAACTTGCACTCCTCGCCGTACACGGTGAAGTCCTTCTCCACCTCCACGATGAGGCCGGTGTCGCCCAGGCGGACGCGGTCCCCGGCGGTGGGTCCGTACATGTCGGCGTAGGCCCGGCGGCCGATGGTCAGGCTCATGTGGCGCTCCTTTCCAGGAATCCCAGCTTGCGCGCGCGCTCCAGGGCCGCGGCGGCGTTGGCCCCCTCCGCGGGGCCGGAAACCAGGGCGTTACCCCCGTAGATCACCTTCTCGCCGGCGAAGGCGACCAGGTTGACGGCCTTGGTCTCCCCGGGCTCGAAGCGCACGGCGGTGCCGCTGGGGATGTCGAGGCGCATCCCCAGGGCCTTCTCGCGGTCGAAGCGCAGCGCGGCGTTGGTCTCGAAGAAGGGGTAATGCGATCCCACCTGGATGGGCCGGTCGCCGACGTTGGTGACGTCCAGGGACAGGGAGGGGCGATCGGCGTTGAGGACGAGGGGGGCCTCCCCCAGCAGGTATTCCCCCGGCGATGCCGAGGATCGGAGCGCCGGATCCTTCTCCGCCGCGGCGCCGCCCGAGGCCAGGGCCGGGAGCTGGTAGGCGGGCGCGGGCAGGGCCTCGAGGCCGCTGCCGTACAGGGCCAGGGCGCGGTCGCCCCGCTCGCGGCAGATGGGATGGTGCACGGTGACCAGCTTCACGCCGTCGGGGAAGGTGCCCTCCACCTGCACCTCGTCGATGAGCTCGGCCACGCCGGGCAGCACGTCGGCGGCGCCCAGGAGGCTCTTGCCCTTGTCCATCAGGGTCGGCACGTCCTCGCCGTCGCGTATGAACTCGAGGATCTGGGAGGCGATGAGTGCCACCGACTCCGGATGGTTGAGCCTGAGGCCGCGCCACAGGCGCTTCTGCGCCAGGACCGCGGCCGCATGCAGGGTGAGCTTCTCGATTTCCCTAGGCGCAAGCCTCATTCACCACCTCCGTTCATCCGCGACCTCCGCACATTCACCACCTCCGCTCCCAGGGGTTGAATCCCAGCCAGGCCGGGTCCTCCAGGGATTTGAACAGCATGTCATGCACCGGCTGGACGTCGCGCCGGTCCCGTCCCAGGGCGCGCACGATCCAGCCCAGCCCGTCCCGCTTCCCGGCCGTGATCCAAAGCCGGTCCGAAGCCGCGGCTCCCGGCGCCGACGGGCCGGGCGGAGCCGCCTGGCCCGACAGCTCCAAAAGGCCCGGGCACAGGGCGTCTCCCAGGCGGGCCGCCCGCGGCCCGGCCAGGTACACGCTCAGCCAGGATCGGAACGGTCCGAAGCGCCCGCAATGGCCGGGCGCCTCCTCCTCCGGATCGCATCCGTAGCGCTCGACCAGGAGAGGCCTGCCATCCGGACGGCGGATCCGCAATTCCGATTCGAAGCCTTCGAAGGCGAAGACCTCTCCCCTCGCTTCACGGCCGCATTGGATCCAGTCCACCAGGACCAGGTCCGAGTCCGGATGCATCTCCCAGGTCTGCGCCTGCCGGAACCGGCTGCCTGCGAAGGGCACCACCGGGTCCGGGCAGATCACAGCCAGCGCCCCCGCATGAAGCATGCCAACCGTCTCCTGCCGGCTAGGCTTTTCGGATCGGCTCTTATATACCTTGTTGCTGGACTGGGTTCCGAAATACAGCCGGCTTCCCGGCAGGCACTCCACGCGCATGCGGATCTCGTCGCCGCCCAGCATGCCGCCCCCGTAATTGCTCTGGTACACCTGGCAGGCGCCCGCCAACGGCCGGGGATTGATGAATTTCAGGGGCGGATGATTGAGACAGGAGGTGAGGCGGGAAGTCCCACTCTGCTGCTCGACCACGATAGAATTCATATCCGCCTTCCTCGCAAGAGTCTTGCCGGGTAAATAAAGACAATTTTCTGACTTTTGTTCACAGGTGTCATTGATTGGCACATACAATTCACTTCGAATTGTCACCTTGTGACAATTCTTATCCTGGCTTCCGAAGTGAGATCGGTCAATTGAAACAATGTTTCATGTTTCTGACGGTGGCACCCCAATTGCTCTATGCGTCGGTCTCACTCAACCAGAGGAGTCTTTCTATGATGATGACCGGAAAACGCATGATGACCGGGATGCTCGGCGCCGCCGCGCTGTCCCTGGCCGCCGCAACTTCCACCCGGGCAGCCGAAGAAACCGTGAAGGTGGGTGTGCTGCACTCGCTGAGCGGCACCATGGCCATCTCCGAGGTGTCCCTGAAGGACGTGGTGACCATGGCGTCCGAGGAGATCAATGCCAAGGGCGGCGTCCTGGGCAAGAAGATCGAGCTCGTCGTCGTCGATCCCGCCTCCGACTGGGATCTCTTCGCCGAGAAGGCCAAGCAGCTCCTGCTCCAGGACAAGGTCGCGGTGACCTTCGGCTGCTGGACCTCGGTGTCCCGCAAGTCCGTGCTGCCCGTGTTCGAGCAGAACAACGGCATGCTCTGGTACCCGGTCCAGTACGAGGGCGAGGAATGCTCCAAGAACGTGTTCTACACCGGCGCCACCCCGAACCAGCAGCTGATCCCGTCCGCCGAATACCTGATGAGCAAGGAAGGCGGCGAATACAAGAAGTTCTACCTCCTGGGCACCGACTACGTGTTCCCCCGCACGGCCAACAAGATCCTGAAGGCCTTCCTCCTGGCCAAGGGCGTGCCGGCCGAGAACATCATGGAAGAGTACACCCCCTTCCATCACCAGGATTACCAGACCATCGTCGCCAAGATCAAGAAGTTCGCCGCCGGCGGCAAGGCTGCCGTGCTCTCCACCATCAACGGCGACTCCAACGTCCCCTTCTACAAGGAATTCGCCAACCAGGGCCTGACCGCCGCCATGTGCCCCATCATGGCCTACTCGGTGGCCGAGGATGAGCTGCGCGCCATGGACACCCAGTTCCTGGTGGGCCACCTGGCCGCCTGGAACTACTACCAGAGCGTGAAGACCCCCCAGAACGCCGAGTTCGTGAAGAACTTCAAGGCCTTCGCCAAGAAGAACAACCTGCCCGGCGGCGACAAGCGCGTCACCGACGACCCCATGGAAGCCGCCTACATCGGCGTGCACCTGTGGGCCCAGGCCGTCGAGAAGGCCAAGACCTTCGAGGTGGACAAGGTCCGCAAGGCCGCCTACGGCATGAAGTTCAAGGCTCCGGGCGGCGAGGTCAAGCTCGACGAGCGCAACCACCACCTGCACAAGCCCGTCCTCATCGGCGAGATCAAGAAGGACGGTCAGTTCAAGGTGGTCTGGAAGTCCAAGGGCCTGGTGGCTCCCGAGCCCTGGTCCGCGTACACCAGCCCCGACAAGAGCTGCGATCACGTGGATCACGGCGGAACCTACACCAAGAAGTAAGCCCGTAACGGCCTGAACCACCCGCCGCCCCTCCGGCCATCCGGAGGGGCGGCCCAACCTACCCCCGATGCAGAAAAACATCCGAAATTTCCTGGCGGCCACGACCGTCCTCGTAATCCTGCTGCGCATGGCCTCGGCGGCCGAAGCCTCCCCCGCGGAGACCTCCGCCCCCGGGACTACAGCCCCCGCGCCTTCCATCCCGGCGCTGCTCGACAGCCTGCTGGCCTACCCCGACACCCGTACCGACGTGGTGAAGGCCCTCATCGCCCTGGGCGACGACGGACTCGGGGAGCTGTTCCTGAACCTCACCCGGGGCAACGTCTACGAGTACTACCCCGACGGCGGCAAGGATACCGTGCTCGCCATCTCCGGCGCCGAGGAGGAGCGCGAAGGCGAGGCCTGGGTGCCCCTGTTCGCCGCCTACCCCTACGCCCCCCTCCTGGACGACGCGGGCGCGCCCCTCTTCGTCAAGCTGGACGAGCTCACCGAGCTCGAGACCGATCGCGAGGTCCGCCTCCTGGTGCAGCCCGTGCTCACCGCCCTGGAGCTGAAGAGCGCGCTCCCCGCCAAGCGCCAGGCCGCGGCCGCCACCCTGGGCGAAGCCGGCGATACCCTGGCGATCGGCATGCTGCAGACGGCCCTCGCCGCCGAGAAGGACGCGAAGACCCATCATCTCCTGGAGGAGGCCGTGGGCCGACTGGAGATGCGCCTCGGCGATCCGGCCCGGCGCAAGGCCGCCGCCGCCGCCCTCGGCAACGCCCATGCCACCAACGCCCTGCCCGAGCTCAAGGCCCTGGTCACCCCCGGTCCCGGAGGCGCCTACCCCGAGGCCGACGAGGGCGTGCGCAAGGAGGCGCAGAAGGCCGTGGCCCGCATCGAGGCCTGGAACACCTACACCGGCGCCCTGCAGAACCTGTTCTCCGGCATCAGCCTGGGCTCCATCCTCATCCTCATGGCCCTCGGCCTGGCCGTCATCTTCGGCCTCATGGGCGTGATCAACATGGCCCACGGCGAGTTCATGATGATAGGCGCCTACACCACCTTCATCATCCAGAACCTCTTCAAGGCCCACCTGCCCGAGGGGTATTTCGGCTATTTCCTGGCGGTGTCCCTGCCCATGTCCTTCCTGGTGGCCGGCGCCGTGGGCATCCTCGTCGAGGCCACCATCATCAAGCGCCTGTACGGCCGGCCGCTAGAGACCCTGCTGGCCACCTGGGGCATCAGCCTGCTGCTGGTCCAGGCGGCGCGCCACCAGTTCGGCGACCTGACCGCCGTGTCCTCGCCGGCCCTCCTGAGCCAGGGATGGGAGCCGGTGCACGGCGTGGTGCTTCCCTACAACCGCATCTTCATCATCCTGCTCACGGCCGCGGTGGTGGGCGGCATGGCCCTGGTGTTCTACCGCACCCGCATGGGCACCAAGATCCGCGCGGTGACCCAGAACCGGGGCATGAGCTCCTGCCTGGGCATCGCCACCCGCCGCGTGGACGCCTTCACCTTCGGCCTGGGCACGGGCATGGCGGGCCTGGCCGGCTGCGCCCTGACCCAGATCGGCAACGTGGATCCGGGCATGGGGCAGAACTACATCGTCGACTCCTTCCTGGTGGTGGTGACCGGGGGCGTGGGCAAGCTGGCG
>CBILQL010000341.1:0-6057 GCA_966238865.1 uncultured bacterium | reverse complement strand
GCCGGTGGCCCGGAACCACATGCTGGCGGAGGGGGACCAGGTGTCGGTATACGGCCTCAAGCCGGAAGAGGTCGAGCGGGCGGCGGCCGCGTCCGGCGGCGATCCGGCGGCGGGGCCGGAGGCCGTTTTCGACATCCCCGTGATCCACGAGGACGACGACATCCTGGTGCTGGACAAGCCGGCCGGCCTCGCGGTGCATCCCGGCACCGGCATCGACCCCGGGGACAGCGTCATCGAGAAGGTGAGGGCCCGCCTCGCGGGCGGTCGCGGCCCGGGAGGGGCGTCCGGCGCCTCGGGCTGGGCCATCGAGCGCGAGATCTTCCAGCCGTCCCTGGTGCACCGTCTGGACAAGGAGACCTCCGGCGTTTTGCTGGTGGCCAAGAGCGGCCCGGCCCTGCGGGCCCTGACCCAGTCCCTGCGCGAAGGCGGCTTCGAGAAGCAGTACCTCGCCCTGGCGGAAGGGGTCCTCGATCCGCCCGCGGGCAGCCTGGAGGGTCGCCTGGAGCGCGTGGACAGCCGGGCCGGGGGCGCGAAATCCGAGGTGGCGGATGAGGGCGGTAAAACCGCGATTACCCGCTACCGGACGGTGAAAGTCGTCGGGAATTTTAGCTTGTTGAGTGTTATAATTGAGACCGGAAGAATGCACCAGATTCGGGCCCACCTGGCCCATGCGGGGCATCCCTTGGCCGGGGATTCCCGCTACGGTTCCCACGAGCGGAACCGTGCCTACCGTAAAGGATTCGGCTTGAAGCGTATTTTCCTCCATGCCGCGGATCTCTCGGTGCGATGGCCCGGCCGCGGCAGGCTCGCCTTCCATGCCCCCTTGCCGCCGGACCTCGCCTCCGCGCTCGCGCGGCTGGCCGCGCCATTCGAGCCCGCGCCCCCGGAGCCCGCGACATGACCCCCCAGGCGGCGGCGGCATCCCTGATGAACATCCAGGTCGGCGGGAGGCTGGGGAAATACGTCATCCTCTCCGAGCTGGGCCGGGGCGGCATGGCCGTGGTGTACAAGGCCCATCAGCCGGACCTCGATCGCCTGGTGGCCATCAAGGTGCTGTTCGGCGCCGTGCTCCAGCAGCGTTTCATCGAGCGGTTCCAGGCCGAGGCGCGGGCCGTGGCCAAGATGAACCATCCCAACGTCATCCGCATCTTCGAGGTGGGGGAGCAGAACGGCATCTATTACCTGGTGATGGAGTACATCCAGGGCATGGATCTCCTCGCCTACCTGCACGAGAAGAAGCCCAGCTTCAACGAGGTGGTCGAGATCGTCGGGCAGGTGGGGGAGGCGCTGGCGTACTGCCACGGGCAGGGGATCATCCACCGCGACCTCAAGCCCACCAACATCCTGATGCGCGGGCCCACGCCTATCCTCATCGATTTCGGGCTGGCCAAGGCGGTGGATCCCAACCTGAACGTGACCCTGACCCTGTCCGGCGAAGTGGTGGGATCGCCGGCCTACATGTCCCCGGAGCAGGCCCAGGGGCAGACGGTGGGCACCCTCTCGGACATCTGCTCCCTCGGGATCATCATGTACGAGCTCATCTCGTTCAAGAACCCGTACCTCGATCCGCGCTCCCTGCACCAGACCGCCCTCAACGCCATCAAGGCCGAGCCCGTCCCGCTGCGCTACATCTCCCCCTGGCTGGATGCCGACTTCGCCGCCATCGTCGCCTGCTGCATGGCGCGCGATCCCAAGTCGCGCTACCAGGACATCGAGATGGTGCTCAAGGATCTCTATTCCTACCGCAACGGCCTGCCCATCATGGCCAAGCCGCCCAGCGCGCTGAACCTGGCCTGGCGCTTCGTGAAGGCCAACCCCATCCTCTACGTGGGCGCCGGCGTGCTGCTCCTGCTCACCGGCCTCGGCTTCGGGTTCTTCAGCTTCCAGGAGGAGAGCAAGAAATCCCCCTGGGGGCTCGTGCTCGAGGAGACCTTCACCAGGCCGGATTCCTCCCTGCGCTTCCACTCCTATGACCGGGTCGAGGGGGGCTGGGTCCCCTCCCAGTCCTGGAAGGTGGCCCGCGGGCGCCTGGAGGCGTTCTCCACCGGACAGAGCTTCTCCGTCGCGGACCAGGAATACTTCGGCGATCTCCGCATCGAGTTCACCGTCAAGGGCCTGAACGGAAGCAACAACGATTTCAACGCCTTCCTCTTCGGCTCCACCCCCGACGACGCCTTCCGCTTCTCGCTGGGGGAGTGGGGCAGCGCGGAGGCCGCCATCGAGCACGGCCGGGCCCGGCGCTGGGCCCACGACGTGGAGCCCATGAAGCTGAGCGGGGGCACGACCTACAAGGTCACCATCGAGAAGGAGGACAACGTCCTGCGGTTCTCGGTGAACGACACCTTGCGGGTCCGCAAGTACCACACCCTCCCCGTCAAGGTGGAGCGCAGCAGCAAGTTCGGCTTCTACACCTGGAACTCCTCCCTGGCCATCGACGACCTGCGCATCTACAAGAAGGCGGTCGCCCTCTCCGCCAAGCCCACCGTGGTCGCCGACGCCTACCTGGAGGAGGGATTCATCTCCAACAGCATCCCGGCGTACAAGCACGTGATCGAGACCTATCCCGGCAAGGGCATCAGCTACGAGGCGCACCTCAAGCTGGGCAAGAGCTACATGGTGCTCAAGAACTACCACGGCGCCATCGCCAACCTCACCCTCGCGGCCAGCAACTCCAAGGATCCCAAGATCCACCCCGAGGCCCTCTTCCAGCTCGGGCAATGCTATTTCAACCTGGGCAAGCCGGCCTCCGGGTACGAGAAGCTGAAGCTGCTTCCGCTGGCCTACCCGGAATCGGACTTCAACGCCGTGCTGGTGCAGTCCCGGGTGGAGGCGGTGTACGCCTGCCTCAACAGCGGCCAGCCCTACGAGCATTGCGGCCAGCGCATGATCGAGGAATTCCGCTTCCTCATCGCGCACGAGGACGCGCGCCGGCTGATTTTCGGCCGGGACTTCGCCGAGCTGGCCGAGGTGTTCCGGCGCCTGGGACAGACGGCGCCCATGCAGAACGCCCAGCACCTGGTCAGCTATTTCCAGGAGAGCGAGGAGATCGTCAGCCGTCTCATGCTCACCTTGGCCCGCTATTACGTGGGGATCAAGGATCCGGCGCGCGCCAAGGTACTGCTGCAGGAGGCGCCCCAGGGCGAGGGCGTGGGCCGCGCCCTCAAGGCCGAGCTCGAGTTCCTCTCGGCGCAGATCGGCTTCCTGGAAGGCAAGAACGCGAAGGCCGCCGAGACCTACGAGCGGCTCTCCAACCAGTACGGATCGGTGGGCGGCATCCCCTTCCGGTCCGTGCTGCACTCCATGGTCATCAAATCCCTGGTGGACATCCCCGTCATGTCCCTGGATCGCAAGCTCTACCTCAACGATGCGGCTTCCCGGAAGGAGCGCATGCAGCTCGCCTACCTGGCCGACAAGGTCGCCGAGGATTATTTCCGCCGCGGGATTCCGGCCGGATACGGCCCCCCCGAGACCCTCGAAGACGTGCTGGTCGATTTCCTGAAGGAGGAAAGCGTGCAGGGCCAGGCCAAGGCGGCCGCCTTCCTGGAGCGCTCCCTGGTCCGCTTCCCTGCCAACACCTTCGAGCGCCGCTACCTCGAGTTCCTGCTGCGCCGCTACCGGGAGGAGAAGCGCGTCTAGTGCGTCCTGTGCCCTCGCTACGAACCCGCCTTCCTGCATCGTTCCACCTCGCCGCCCCGGCCGTTGCGACCGGCAAGGCCCTGGCGACCGCCATTGCCGTCGCTGCCGCCGTGGCCGTTGCAGCCGCCCTCGTCGGCTGCAACCGGAGCGGCGAGGTTGCCGAGTACCGCTTCGCCGGCGGGGATTCCACCGGTCCCGGCTTCCCGCTGCGCTACGAAGCCGTCCTCGAAGGCAGGGTCGAGGGCCTTGCGGGTGCCAGGCCGTACGATTCCCGCGCCCGGGCGCGGCTCCGTTTCCAGGCCGTGACGGATTCCGCCGCCGGCCGGATCGAGGCCGCTTTCAGCGCCGATTCCATCGGCTTCTCGGCCTCGGACCGCGACGCCGCCGAGACCGGCTACATGGAGGATCGCCTCCGGCGCTACAAGGCGCGCATGGTGCTCTCCTCCACCGGGCGCGTGCTCGCCCTGGAAGAGGAGCCGGAACCGCCGCCGGTGGATTTCTCCCCCCTCAATATCGGGCGCTTCCTCGCCTTCGGCATGCCGGCCTTCCCGTCCGATCCGGTCAAGGAGGGTTCGGAATGGCTGGTGGAACAGCCGCTCCTGGACAAGTTCCATCCCGCGAGCCGCGTGGTGAAGCGGTACCGGGTGGCGGAGGTCCGCGAGACCGCGGAAGGCCGCCTGCTGCTCTGTTCCGTCAACGTGGAAGCCTGGCTGGACACGGACCTGGGGGCCGCCGGATACGGCTCCTCGGGCGATACCTCCCGTCCCGCCCTGTCGGGCAAGGGCGAGGCCGTCTTCGACCTGGCGCGGGGCGTCCCGGTCTCCTCCCGGTTGGAAATGGAGGGCCGCTTCGTATCCCAGGTCCGGGAAAACGGCAGCGACAGCGGCCGGGTCGTGGATAGGCCCATCCGCCTGGCCTTGCGGCTGGATTTGCAATTCGGCCCCTGACAGGGGTTTTTCGCGCTCCAATACCCCTGAAATCAGCCCCTGCCGGGAGCCCTGCGGAGCCGGGGGACCGGGTCGCTTTGCTATATTAAGCCTTCCCTTGAGCCATCGACTCATCAAGTCCTACAAGGCCTTCACCTCCAAGGATTGGCCCCTTGCGCAGGCTGCGGAATCCTCCGCATCCCGGCCCGGATCCGGCCCTGCCGGCCGCTCCCGGCCAGCGATCGGGCAATTCCTGTCGGGCCTGGCCGATGCCAACATGTCCATCCTGATCCGCGCCCTGCTCGATGCCCAGACACGGGCCGGCGCCGCCGCATTCGGGTCCGGCCCGGCCCTTCCGGAAACGGTCCGGGCCCTGGCCGGCGACGCCGCTGAGACGACCGGCTCCGGAGCCGCCCTTCCCGCCCGCTTGGCCGCGATCCCCTCCGGCGCCGACGCCGCCGACGATGACCTCGTGCCGGGGATATCCGCCGGACCCGCGGCCTACGACTTCGTGCAGGAGCGCCTGGACGCGCTGCGCGAAGAGGCGGTGGCCAAGTTCCTGGAGTTCCGGGAGCGGTGGCGCAAACGCCTGGCCTTTCCCCAACTGCATCCCTTCCTCCAGCGGAACCAGTGGTTCACCCAGACCGACGAGGGCTGGGCCCTGGCCGGCAAGGGGACCCGCAAGGACTCCAAGATGCTGTACCTGCAGTCCCTGCACGACATGGCTTCCGACGCGGAGCGGCAGGTCTCCTTCCTCAGCGGCCACATCTTCCGGCAGGAAAGCGAAGCGGCGGCCCTGTGGCACAGGGAATCGGTGCGCGACAACCGCAGCCGGCTGCTGCCCGCCCTGGAGGCCGCCCTGCGGGGAGGGGAGTCGGCGCTGTTCAAGCGGCTGAGGCTGTCCCTGGGGGACCTGGCCCAGGAGACGTTCACCGAGCGGGTGGGCAAATGGGATCGGCGCCTGTATTCCGGCGAGGCGGAGCTGTTCCGCCAGGCCGCCTGGCCCTGGCTCACGGCCGGCCATGCCAGCGGTTTCGAGGGATTCATGGAGACCTTCGCGGATCTCTGCGAGGCCCTGTGCGCCGCGATGCTCGAACATTACGAAGCGAAATGGGGCCTGTACCTGCGCGGTCTCGCCCTGGAAAGAGGATGACCATGACGAAGCGGAAGAATTTCGGATCCCTGATGCTGATTTCCGGCCTGGTCCTGGCCGTGTTCCTGCTGCTGGGATCCTTCATCTGGATGCAGGACAAGTCCAACATGCTGCTGGCCGTGTTCGTCCTCATCCTCTACGGCATGGGCCAATGGCTCACCGTGGTCTACTGGCAGAAGATCCAGGAGGATTGGGAGTCCACGGGCGAGATCCTCGGCCGCCTGCAGCAGGCCGTCAGCGACATCCCCCTGGCCCTCGACGCCAACCTCAAATCCATCGCCACCCGCCTGTCCGAGAACCAGCAGAAGGCGCTGTCCGAGCTCAAGGTGGAGGTCAACGACG
>CBILQL010000340.1:0-6062 GCA_966238865.1 uncultured bacterium | reverse complement strand
GAACATGGGAATCAGGCGCGTCAGGCTGCCGCGGATCAGGTAGTACTGGCGCAGCACCACCGCCGAGGTCCGGAGTAGCGACGTCCTCATCCAGCCTCCTGGATCAGGGATTCGCGGGCCACGGCGATGAACAGCTCTTCCAGGGTGCGCTTGCCGTGCTCGCCCGGCAGCTTCCGCGGGTCCCCCTCCAGGAGGATCCTGCCCTTGGAGATGAAGAGGACCCTGTCGCACACGGCTTCCACCTCGTACATGTTGTGGGAGGTCCACAGCACGCCGCAATCGCCCTCGTCGGCGAAGCTCCGGATGAGGCGCCGGATGTCGCCGGCCATGGCCGGGTCCAGGGAGGCGGTGGGCTCGTCCAGGAGCAGGAGGCGCGGGCGGTTGAGCATGGCCTTGGCCAGGGCCACCCGCGTCTGCTCGCCGGAGGACAACACCCCGCATTTCACCTTGCGGAAGCGCTCCAGGTCGAAGCGGCGGATCAGCTCCTCGATGCGGGCGGACAGGTCCTCGACCCCGTAGATGAGCCCGAACACCCGCAGGTTCTGCTGCACGGTGAGGTTGCCGGGCAGGGGCGCGTACACGGCAGCGAAATTGGTGCGCGCCAGGGCCTGGGCGCGCCGGGCGCCCAGGTCCGCGCCCTCGATGCGGATTTCCCCCGTTGTCGGTTCCAGGACGCCCAGGACCATGTTGATGGTGGTGGTCTTGCCGGCGCCGTTGGGTCCCAGCAGGCCGACGATCTCCCCGGCCTTCACCCCGAAGGAGACGCCGTCCACGGCGGTCGTTTCCCGGTACCGCTTCACCAGGCCTTTCGCAGCCAGCACTTCCATGGGAGGCACCAACCTAAGTTATTTTTTTCCGGATGTCTCAGGAGGCGAGTCGACAATACCAGGAACGTCTGGAGACCTTCCTCGCCGATCTGGCCGCCGCCCGCAAGGCATCCGCGCGCCTGAGCAATGTCCGCCTCGCGGTCTTCCTCGCCGCCGCGGCCGGCTTCCTGGCCCTCATCGTCTACAGCGCGGCCCTGCCGGCCCTGGCCCTGCTCGCCCTGGGCGTCTTCGCCTTCGCGGCGCTGGTGGTCCGGCACGGCAAGGTGCTGGCCCGGGAGAAGCTCTCCGCCGCCCTCGCCGCCATCAACGAGGCCGGCCTCAAGCGGCTGGAGGGCCGCTGGAGCGACTTCCAGCCGGACGGCAGGGAGTTCGCCGACGAGGCCCATGCCTTCGCCGCGGACCTGGACCTGTTCGGCCGCGCCTCCCTGTTCCAATGGCTCAACGCCGCCCGCACCCGCTTCGGTCGCGAGGCCCTGGCCCGCCGCCTCGCGGCCCCGCCCCGATCCCCGGAGGCCATCCGCGCCGACCAGGCCGCCGTCGCCGAGCTGGCGCCCCGCCTGGACTGGCGTCAGCGCTTCGAGGCCGCCGGCCGCTTCCTCCCCGTCCCCGCAGGCCGGGAGGATCCCGAATCCCTCATCGCCTGGGCCGGCGAAGGATCCGCCGTCCCCGCGCAACCCGGCGTCCCCGACGGCTCTCCCGGATCGCTTTCCGCTCCGGTGTTTGCGCTCCGATACCTGCCCCTGCTCACCATCCCCCTGGGCCTCTTCGGCGCCCTCGCCACCGGTATCTGGTCGTTGTTCCTCCTTCCCTTCCTGCTCCACCTCGCCATCGCCACGCCCATCCATCGCCGCTACGGTCCCATCCTGGACGCGGTGCTCCGCCACCGGCCGGCCCTGGAAGCCTACCTGGAGCTGCTCGTCCTCGCGGAGTCCGGCGGTTCATCCGGGCCGCAATCCGTCGGTTCCGGCGGACCGGAGTCCGGCGGCTTCGCGGCGCAGGCCCTGAAGGACGAAATCGCTCTCCTGCGCAATCCGGCCGGGCTTTCCGCCTCCGCCGCCGTGCGCCGGTTGCAATCCATGGCCGATTGGATGGAGTCGCGCCGCAACGCCATCCTGCAAGTGCTCCTGAACGCGCTCTGCCTGTGGGATCTCCAGTGGCTCCGGGTGTTCCACCGCTGGAGGGAAACGAACGGCGGCAGCCTGCGGGGCTGGCTCGAAACCCTGGCCCGATTGGAAGTCCTCTCCAGCCTGGCCGGCATCCGCTTCGAGAACCCCGGCTGGGCCTTCCCGGAAATCGCCGCGCCGCCTTCCCGCGGCGCGCCGTCCCGGGGCGTGAGCCCCGCCCCCGCGGACCCGGCGGTTGCCCCCAGGGAGCATGCGGCTGCCCCCGCGGGCCAGGCTGCCGGTACCCTGGCACCCCTGATCGATGCCCGCGCAATGGGGCATCCCCTGCTGGATCCCCGCGCGCGCGTCCGCAACGACCTTAGCCTCCGCGGCGCCGGCGAGACGCTGATCATCACGGGATCCAACATGTCGGGCAAGAGCACCCTGCTGCGCACCGTCGGCATCAACCTGGTGCTGGCCTATGCCGGGGCTCCCGTCTGCGCCGAGGCCTTCCGCTGCGCGACCCTGGAGGTGCACACCTCCATGCGCCTGCGCGACGACCTGGAGAAGCGCATTTCCTCCTTCTACGCCGAGCTGCTGCGCCTCAAGACTTTGGTGGAGGCGGCCCGGGAGGGCCGCGGGGTGCTGTTCCTGGTGGACGAGATCTTCCGGGGGACCAATTCCAAGGACCGCCACGCGGGGGCCGCCGCCGTGCTGAGGCAGCTGCGCGACCCGGGCGCCTCGGGCCTGGTGTCCACCCATGACCTCGACCTGGCGGCCCTGGCGGACGAGGATCCGGAGCATTTCCGGAACTTCCATTTCGAGGAGCACTTCGACCAGGGGCGCATCGCCTTCGACTTCAAGCTGCGGCCCGGCGTCTCCACCACCACCAACGCCATCCATCTCATCCGCATGGTGGGCCTGGCCTGAGGCGGCGTCCGGCGGCCCGGGCGCGACCCCGAATTGCCGGCGTGAAATGCTAGCTTCTTTCCCGATGGATACCGCCGCCGTGCTCGCCCTCCGCCTCCGCAACACCGGCCTTTCCGGTCAAACCTTCAAGACCGCCGCCGAAGCCGTCGCCGCCCTGGGCGCCGTGCAGTCCCAGGACTACCATGCCGCCAAGTGGTCGCTGGGGCAGCGCATCCGGGGCGCCACCGACGCCGGCCTCGACGAAGACTACAATGCCGGCCGCATCCTGCGCACCCACGTCCTCCGCCCCACCTGGCATTACGTGGTCCCCGGCGACATCCGCTGGATGCTGGAGCTCACGGCCCCGCGCATCCGCGCCAAGATGGCCCCTTACGATCGCAAGCTCGAGCTCGACGCCGCCCTCTACGCCAAGTGCCGGGCCGCCGTCGCCAAGGCCGTCCGCAAGGGCGCGCATCCCACCCGCCAGGATCTGAAGGCGGTCCTCGCCGGCATCGGCGTCGAGACCGACGTCCAGCGCCTCGGCCACATCCTCATGGACGCCGAGATTTCCGGCGTGATCTGCAGCGGCCCCCGGGACGGCAAGCAATTCACCTACGCCTCCCTGGACGAGCGCGCCCCGGCGGGGACGGGCCCTTCCCGCCTCGTGCGCGAGGAGGCCATCGCGCGCCTCGCCCTGATCTATTTCAAAAGCCACGGGCCCGCCCAGGCCGCCGATTTCGCCTGGTGGTCGGGCCTAACCGGCAAGGACGCCGCCGGAGCCCTGGAGGCCCTGGCCCCGCAGCTCGCGCGCGCCGACATCGACGGCAAGACATATTGGCATGCGCCCGTCACGCGATCCAAGGTTCCGGCCCCCCCGCGCGCCCTGCTGCTGTCCATCTACGACGAGTACACCATCGCCTATGCCGATCGCGGCGCGCTCAGCCAGGCCCGCGACGTCGAGCGCATGATCAAGATGGGGAACGCCCTGAACTCCGTCCTCATCCTGGACGGCAAGGTGGCGGGCACCTGGAAGCGGACCCTCAAGAAGGGGAAACCGGAGGTCGTCCTCAGTCCGTTCCGCAAGCTGACGCGGGCGGAGCAGGACGCCGTGGACGCCGAAATCGGGAAGCTCGCCGTCTTCCACGCCTGAAACCCGGTCCGCCGCGGGTCACCGGCGCGCGTCCACCCCTTCGGGCCTCCGCTTCAGGAGCCGAACTTGTTGATCTGATCGATCATCATCCGCAGGCCCCCGTAATGCTTGCGGTTGAAGTAGAACCGGAGGCGCGGCAGCTCCTGCCAATGCTCCTCGCCCGGCAGCGGCCCGCCCTGTTCGATGGCGCCCTTCACGCACAGGTCGCCGAAGGAGGCGTTCAGGGTCTCCAGCTCCTCCCCCGTGAGGGGCCGCTTGATGCGGATCGCGAGTTCCTGCCCCACGAAGCGCGAGGAGTGGTAGTTGCGGTAGAAGTGCTCCACGTAGTCGGCGGCGGCCTCCACGTCGGAGAAGAGCTGGAACAGGAAGAGGTCCTCCTCGTTGATCCAGCCGTTGGCGACGAAATGGTCCTCCAGGAAGGCCCGGAAGGACTTCCAGTAGCCGTTGCCCTCCGGGCCCAGCAGAACGATGGGGATGAGCGGCGACTTCCCCGTCTGGATCAGGGTGAGCAGCTCGAAGCACTCGTCGAGGGTGCCGTAGCCGCCGGGGAACACGGCCATGGCGTTGGCGCCCATGGCGAAGAGCAGCTTGCGGGTGAAGAAGTAGCGGAAGACCATGTACTTGGGATCGCCGACGATGTACTCGTTGCCGTTGGTCTCCCAGGGCAGCCGGATGGACAGCCCGAAGGAATTGCCGGGGCCCGCCCCCTCGTTGCCGGCCCGCATGATGCCCGGCCCCGCCCCGGTGATGGACATCCATCCCCGGCGGGCCATGGAGGCCGCGAAGTCGCGGGCGCAGATGTAATCGGGGTGATCCGGCGGAGTGCGGGCCGATCCGAACAGGGACACCTTCCGGCGGTCCCCGAAAGGGCGGAACACCTTGAGTGCATGGCGCAGCTCGCGGAAGCTCTTGCTCATCAGCTTGAGCTCCCCGGTGTCGGCGCAATCGAGGCCGAGCTGGAGGGCGCTGTGGATCATCTCCCCGATCAACTGCCGCTGGAAGGGATCGGCCTTCACCCCCGCCGAGTCCAGGAGGTCCTCGGTCATCTTGAGGGTTTTCGGATCGAAGGGAGGGGTCTTTCGCATGGAAACAGTTTCTTAAGCTGCGGCGGGAAAGGCAAATCCGCAGCCTGCGGGATCGTCAGCCGCCGGTCGCCGCGGGAGCCGGCCCCACGATGGGCCTGTCACCAGAGGTTGGCGGACTCCTGGGGGAACTCGCGATCGAAGGCCTCCCACTTCCGCTGGATGACCTTGGCCAGCACCGGATCCTGCATGGCCTCCCGGATGGCCAGCTTGTAGCGGTGGTCCTCGGCGTATTCGTCGGAGGCGAGGATGTGCCGGAAGTATCCCAGGGCGATGGTCGAATGCAGGGTCTTGGACCGGCTCATGCCCTGGATGAAGGGCGCCAGGTCCTTGATGGTCTTCAGCTCCGCGCGGATCTTCCGCTGGCGTGCGTGCAGCATCCCTTCCCGCTCGAGGCTGCCCCCCGAATGCATGCGGCGGGAAGTTTTCCTCATGCCGCCCAGGTCCAGCAGGCTGTCCGGATCCTGCCATCCGGCATGGATCTCGTCCCGCACGCGGGCTCTTTCCGCCTGGTTCGCATGCCGCTTCTTCAACTTCCAGATTCTACGGATCATGGCTTGCCGTCCCCCGTATTGCGACGCCGCATGACATTACAAAACTATTATTTTCCCTTCCCCGCCCGCCACCCGGGACCGGGTCAAATCCGATTGAAATACCTCCCCGCTTCCCGGTCCGGCACCGATGTGCCATCCTGCAAGTCGCTGTCTCCCATGCCGATACGGCTTCTTCCGCAAGTCTTGCATCCCTTGGCTTGTCTTCCTTCTTTTTAATAGGACACCGGTTCGATTAGGCGCCGGCCAGGAGGCAATATGCCCGCAGTGAATTCGAAAGACGGAACGCGCGTCGCGTATCATGTGAGGGGCCAGGGACCCGCGATAATCCTGGTCGGCGGAGCCTTGTCGACCGGCGCCGCCGGCATCCCGATCGCCGAGCTGCTTGCCCCCGATTTCACCGTCTACTGCATCGACCGTCGCGGCCGCGGCGACAGCAC
>CBILQL010000339.1:0-6063 GCA_966238865.1 uncultured bacterium | reverse complement strand
GACGAGGTGGTGCAGCTGTACCTGAAGTGCCTTGACGCGCCCTTCGCGGTCCCGCATCACCAGCTGCGCGGCTTCATGCGCATCCACCTGGCGCCGGGCGGGAAGCGCCGCGTGACGTTCGCATTGGCGGATCGCGATCTCTCCCAGATCGACGGGCAGGGCAGTCGCATATTCCAGCCGGGCCGCTACCAGGTAAGCGTCGGAGGCAGCCAGCCGGACCGGCGCAGCGTGGAATTGATCGGTGCGGCTCCGCTCAGCATCGAGTTCGAGCTGATCGGTGAACAGCGCGAAATGTCTTATTGAGGCTGTAACGGTACCTTTCGCGCGGCCCGCTCAGCAATCTCACTTGAGCCGTGGCAATGAGCAGACCTCGCCTCGGGTCGCCTTGGTCCCGATGGCCTGCCTGTCGACGCCCCCGCCGAGATCCTCCGGAATCCACCGGGCCTCGCTCCGCCCGAGCTCACGGTTGCGGTCGATCAGGGCTTGGGGAGCCCCATGCCCGTCCATCACCGTCCCGGTCAGCCTGGACTCCGCGCGGCCCAGGGCGCGAAGTTCGTAGAACAGATTCTTTTCCTGTTGGTAGGACATTTCCTGCCCGTAGGACAGATTCTTCGCCTGCGCCGGAGCCGCGCCGCCGGCGGCAACCAAAGCCGCCGCAGCCTGTGGGCATGCGCGGCCTATGCGGAGGGCAAGCCGCCGATAGCGTACTTGGGCGACAGGAGGCACGACTCCAATTGTCTTGCGATGATGCCCCGGGAAGATATTTTCATCACATGAAAAACCCCGCGTCCCCGACCCTTGCGGCCGCAGCGTTCGCCCTGGCGACCCTGCTGACGGCTCCGGCATCCTACGCGGTGCCCATGTATTACACCTTCGAGGGAAACGTCATCTATACGACCACGGAAACCCACCCCTTGGGAATGGCCGTGAATTACACCTTCCTGGTGGACCGGGATCTGGACGGGGTGAGCCTGGATGAGTTCGGGAACCCTACCATCATCCCGGATTATCTGGAAGCCATCGACTACTATGCCCTCAGTTTCTATGCGGCTTACGTGGGCGGCAGCGCCCTGACGACCGACAATCCGGCGTCGGAGTACAAGAGTTCCGCGCAGCACGGCGACGAAATCAGGCGCTACGACGAGATATTCAGCGCCTTGCGCGGGAGCAATTCCGACTTGAGCGGCTTCGATCTCATCGACATCTGGTCCTACGAAGTCAATTTCGGCGATTGGTATGTGGGCCAGAGCCTGAACGTCGAGAACCTCGTCGCCAACGGCCCGGGGGAAAACAGCACCATGTACAGCGCGGCTTTGACGCTGACCTCGATCACGGACTACAACCCCCTCGAGTCCGTCCCGGAACCCTCGACCCTTTCGTTCATGGGGCTGGGACTGCTGGGCCTGGGCGCCGCGTTCTGGAAACGCCGCCAGGCCTAAGAAACCCTGGCAGAATGGTTGCCCGGGGCCGGATCAGATTTCGAGCTGCAGCTGCCGCGCCTTGTGGACCAGGCGCGTTTCGCAGAGCTTCAGGAATTCCAGCTGGGTCTGGGAGGCGCTGGCATGCTCGCGGGTCCGGAAGTCGCGCGTGGCGGTCTTCACCTCGTCCTGGATCACCTCGAGGGACATCACCCGGCCGAAATAGCGGGCCAGCCCTTTGAGATTGGTGAAGATGAATACCGTGGTCCTGCGTTCAGTCTGATTCCACATAGCCGAATGATATGATTCCCCCGGTTCCGGCTGCAACATGCGCGCATCCCGCGGCTGTCGCGCTTCCATCCCGCGGCTACGCATCCCGCCAGCTATTTGCGGTTTTGGGGAAGGCGCCGCGTCGCCCGGGGATTCAAAGGCGCGGAGCGTCGGCTCCCGGCGACCTAAAAAACCGAAACATCTCCGTGTCGCGGCCGCAAGGAGATCTTGCTGGGAAAGGTCCGAAGAAATATTATAGGGTCCGCGGAAAGCCCCCGGGAGGGAAGCCCGGGAACGCTCCTCCGCACGGGAGCGAAAATGACCTCGTCCCCCACCGAACGCCGGAACCAACGCTACGGATTCCATTCCATCGACACGATGACGGTCTTCTTCTCCCGCTGGATTCCGGAGCCGGAGATTTCCGGCCTCATCGAGGAGACCGGCAGGGGGTTCCGCCCCCGCAAGGACAGCAGCGACGAGGAGACCACGCTGCAGAAGATCCAGAAGGCCGAATTCGCCATCGTCCGGCGGCTGGTCAACGGCAACATCCGCATCCCCTGAAGCAGCCCGGCTTGCCCTGGAGCAGCCCGTCCATCGTGGCGGGCGGCATAGGCGAAGCAGGCCGGTTTACTAGCTTTACCTGCGAAACCCGGCCCGGGTCCCACCTCCGGGGCCGCCGTCGCCGGGGCAGGGGAATGCCATGATACTCGAGAGCATCAACGCCGATCTGGTCGCCGCCATGAAGGACCGGGAACCCGCCCGCAAGGAGGAGAACCAGCTCAAGGTCCTTACCTTGCGCACCTTGCTGGCGGAGGTGAAGAGCTTCCTGGTCAACAACCGGCGGGAGCCCACCGACCAGGAGGTGAGCGCCATCCTGGCCAAGGCCATCAAGCAGTTCCGTGAGACCCTAGACAACGCCTCGGGCAAGAACGCGGCCGGCGTGGTGCGCGAGGACGTGGCGGCCCAGGAACGGGCCAAGATCGCCATCCTGGAGAAATACCTGCCGGCCCAGATGTCCAAGGCCGAAATCGAGGATGTGGTGGCGAAAGCCATCGCCCAGGCGGGAGCCTCCTCCCCCAAGGATATGGGGGCGGTGATGGCCCTGGTCCGTCCTTTGACCCAGGGCAAGGCGGACGGCAAGCTCGTCAGCGAAGTGGTGAAGGCCAAGCTGTCCGGGGGCTGATTACCGGTTCCCGGCCATGGCGCCCTTGCCGCGCGCCAGGTCCAGTGTTTCCCGCACCTTCTCCGCCAATTCGAACGGGCTGAAAGGCTTCTGGAGGAAGGCGGCTCCCACCTCGCCCATTTCAAGCGGGACCACCTCACTCTCGCTGTATCCGGAGATGAAGAGCACCGGAATCCCCGGATATTTCTTCCGCACCTGGATGGCGAGGGCGACTCCTCCCAGGTCGGGCATGACGAGGTCGGAAATCAGGAGATTGATGGCCGCGGTATCCTTCTCCAGCCGCTCCAGGGCCTCGTTGCCGTCGGAGGCCTGGAGGACGGCATAGCCCCGGGATTCGAGGACCTGGGCGGCGAACCGGCGCACCTGATCCTCGTCCTCCACTAGGAGAATGGCCTCGTGCCCCCGGGCCGCTGCCGGCCTGGCCTTCTCCCGGGGCGCCGCGGGGGCCTCGCCCGGACCCACGGCCTCGGGGAAGCAGATATCGAAGACCGTTCCCTTGCCGGGTTCGCTGCGGACGGACAGATCCCCGGAATTCTTCTCCACCAGGCCCAGGACCACGGATAGCCCCAGCCCCGCGGCCGTCCCCGGCCCCTTGGTCGTGAAGAAGGGTTCGAAGATCCGGGAAAGCACTTCCGGCGACATGCCGGCGCCGGTATCGCCCACGGTCAGTACGGCATGGGGCCCGGTCTTCCCGCTCTTGAGGACAGTGTCGGCGAAGGGGCCGTTCCTCCGCGCAGTCTCCAGGGTCAGGACCCCGCCATCGGGCATGGCGTCACGGGCGTTGAGCAGCAGGTTCATGATGATCTGCTCCGCCTGGACCCGGTCCACCCGGATGGCGCCCAGGCCGGGATCTTTCCGGAAGCGCAGTTGGACGCGCTCCCCGGCCAGGCGCCGGATCACCGGCTCCATGCCGTCCAGGATGTCGTTCAGGTTCCAGGCCTTCTCGTCGGTCTCCCGCTTGCGGCTGAACATGAGCAGCTGGCGGGTCAGGGCGGTCGCCCGCTCGCCGGCCTTGAGGATCTCGGCCAGGAAGGCGAAGCGGGGGGACCCCGGTTCCAAACCCTCCATGGCCAGGGTCCCATATCCGTTGATGGCGGTCAGGAGGTCGTTGAAGTCATGGGCGATGCCTCCGGCCAACTGTTCCAGGGCCTCCACGCGCTGCACGTGGCGGAGCCTCTCCTCGGCCTGCTTGATGGCGGTGATGTCCCGCAGGAAAGCCGTGAACAGCCACCTGGAACCCACCTGCAGGGAGGTGACCGACAATTCCACCGGGAATTCCTCCCCGTTGCGGCGCAGGCCTTGCATCTCGATGCGGCGGCCCAGGATTGGGCCTTCCCCGGTCTTGAGGAAACGCTCCATGCCCTGCTCGTGGGCTTCCCGGTAGCGGGGAGGGATGATCTTCTCCGCCATGTGGTAGCCGAAGACCTCCTCCTCGCTCCAGCCGAACATGGCCTCCGCCCGCCCGTTCCAGTCCAGGATCAGGCCGAATTGATCGATGGTGATGATGGCATCCAGGGAGGACTTCAGGATGAGCCGGAAAATCGCGTCGCGGCTCCCGAAGGACCAGGATAAAGGGGACTGGGCATCGGAGTCCCATCGCATATACTGGCAATATCGCTATCTGAGCGGGGCGGCGAAACAAGCCGGGAAAACCCCAAGTCAGGCGCCATCGGGGTGCGGATCGTGGGCATAAACCTGGGGATTTGCGTATAATAGTCGAAGCATGCGCCAGGTTCCGAAGGATTCGCCCATTTCCCTAGCCCGCGAGCCCCGCTGAACCATGTCCGAATTGGTCTGTTACTGCCTTCGGGTGGAAAAATCCCGGATCATCGCCGCCATCGAGGACGGCTGCAGGACCGTCGAGGACTTGAGCGCCAAGCTGCGTGCATGCACCGGGTGTGGAGGTTGCCGCCCGGATCTCGAGGATTTGATCCGTTTCTACGGCGAGGAAGGGGGTTCCGGTCACCGGTCCCCCAGCCTGGATCCGCCACACGCTGTTCCCTTCCCGGCTCCGCGCGCCTTCCCCGGCTGATTTCCACGCCTGCCGCTCCTTCCCGGCCGGTTCCCGGCTGACCCGCGGTCAGTAGGGACCGCATCCTCGAAAATTGTACCTTATCGCTGTTTTACGGCCATGCCGGGCGCCCAGTCGCCTTGCCGGCCGAACCGAGGAGACTGCCCTTGTCGCCAAAGCGGATATTCATCGTCGCATGCACGTGGCTGGGCCTGACCGGCTTGCCGGCCACGGCCCAGGAAACCCTGTCCTCGGTCCAGCGGGACATGGATCGGGTGGAAAAGGAAATCGAGCGCGAGAAGGAGCTGCACAAGACCGAGCTCAAGCGCAACACCGATTTCGAGGCCGAGAAGGCCGCCAAGCTCAAGGCCCTGCAGGAGCAGATCCGGCTCACCCAGGCCCGCTCCGACAGCCTCAAGGTCCAGTTGAACCGCGCCCGCGGGCAGAAGGGGAGCTTCAAGTCCCAGGCCGCCCTCTACCAGTCCAAGCAGAAGGATTTCGCCAAGGCGCTGTCCCAGGCCATCAAAGCCAGGGCCGCGGCCCTGGCCAAGGATTTCCCGTACCAGCTGCAGAAGCGCGTCTCCGACCTGCAGGATCTCGCCAACGCCCTCGAGACCGGCGTCGTGACCGTCGAGGACGGCCTGGGCAGATTCTTCTCGCTGCTGCAGACCTCCCTCGAGTTCGCCCAGGACACCGAGGTGTACCGGGGCAGCTACACCGCCACCGACGGCTCCGTCCACGAGGGCAGCTACGTGCGCATGGGCGCCGTCCTCCTGGCCTTCGCCTCCGAGGATGGGCAGCACGCCGCCTGGCTCGCCAAGGCCGATTCCGGCTACGCCTGGATGGACAAGGATCTGCCCCAGCCGATCAAGCAGGACATCTACCCCCCCGTGAGCGTGGCCCAGGGCAAGGTGGCCCCCCCGCTGGTGAGGCTGCCGTGCCAGGCCCCCGCCCCGCGGGACCCGGTCGCGCGCGCCGCCGGCGAATCCGGGAAAGGAGGCGCCCAGTGACGCGCATCGCACTCTCCGCCGCCCTGTTCGCGGCGCTGCTTTCGGCCGGGACCGCCCGCGCCCAAACGCCTCCCTCGCCTCAGGATCCCGCACCGATGACCGTCGATGTCGGCCGCACCGTGAACGGGGCACGCCACGACCTGAAGGTCGATTCACGCACCACCCGGCGCG
>CBILQL010000338.1:0-6067 GCA_966238865.1 uncultured bacterium | reverse complement strand
AGTATTACCGCGCCCGGGGGATGGACGTGGACGGCTTCGCCCCCAACCTCTCCTTCTTCTTCTCCAACGGCCTCGACCCGGAATACGCCGTGCTGGGGCGGGTGGCCCGCCGCATCTGGGCCATCGCCATGCGCGACCTCTACGGCGGCGACGAGCGCACCCAGAAGCTCAAGTACCATATCCAGACCTCGGGCCGCTCCCTGCACGCGCGGGAAATCGACTTCAACGACATCCGCACCACCCTGCAGGCCCTGCTGGCGCTGTCGGACAATTGCAATTCCCTGCACACCAACGCCTTCGACGAGGCCATCACCACGCCCACCGAGGCCTCGGTACGGCGCGCCATCGCCATCCAGCTCATCCTGGGCCGCGAGCTGGGGCTGCTCAAGAACGAGAACCCGAACCAGGGCGGCTATTTCCTGTCCCAGCTCACGGCCGCGGTGGAGGCCGAGGTGCTGCGCATCTTCGAGGAACTGGACGCCCGGGGCGGCGTGCTGGGGGCCATGGAAACCGGCTACCAGCGCAGCCGCATCCAGGAGGAGAGCCTGCTCTACGAACGGCGCAAGCAGAGCGGCGAGCTGCCGATCATCGGCGTGAACACCTTCCTGGGGCCATCCGCGGATCCCGGGGCCCCCGAGCTCATCCGCAGCACCGAGGCCGAGAAGCAGGCGCAAGTGGCCCAGGTGGAAGCCATGGCCGCCCGCTTCCCGGCGGAAAGCCGCGCCGCATTGGACGGTCTCCGGGCCGCGGCCCGGGATGGCCGCAATCTATTCGCCGAGCTCCTGGAAGCCTCCAAGTACTGCACCTTGGGCACCCTGTCCAAGGTCCTGTTCGAAGTCGGCGGCGCCTACCGCCGCAATACCTGAATATCCTGCCGGAATACCCGTTACACTTTGCCCAAATTTCCCCGGACGGGCTTTTTCCTGCCCCGGTTCCCGGTAATTCCCCCTTTGCGGGAAGGGAAAAAGTATCTTACCTTTATAATCCAACTAAAAAGTTGGATTAATAGCAAGGCACAAAGGAGTAATCATGTTGAACCTCGCCATCCTGGTTTTCGCCATCACCGCCGTGGGCGGCCTCGTCCTGGCCGCCTTGCATTTCCGCGGCAAGCACAGGCCCTTCCCCCTGGCCCTGGTCCACCTGCTGGGGGGCGCGACGGGGCTGGTGCTCCTGCTCCTGCCGGTGCTCCAGGACCGGGTCCCCTCCCAGGCCAGGCAGGCCCTGGGACTATTCGTGGTCGCGGCCCTGGGCGGCTTCGTGCTGCTCTCCTTCCGGCTCCGGAAGAAGAACCTGTCCTCGCCCGTGGTCGTCATCCACGCCCTGGTGGCGGTGGCCGCCTTCGTCCTGCTCGTGCTGGCGGCGACCTGAGGAGCATGCGGCATGCGCAAGCCCATTGAATTCCGCGGGGGACTGAAGCTGGCCGGGCATCCCATGCACACCGTGCTGATCCATTTCCCCATCGCCTTCCTGTCCGCGGCCCCGCTGCTGCTGGCCGCCGGGATGCTGGGGTGGGAAGGGGGATGGTCCCTGGCGTTCTGGGCCCAGGCGGCCGGGGTCGCGACCGCCCTGCCCGCGGCGGCTGCCGGCCTCGCCGATTTCGCGGGCCTCCCCGACCGGCCCGCCACTGTGGCCCTGGCCAACCGCCACATGATGGTGATGCTGGCCGCCGTCGCCGTCGCAGGCGGCAGCCTCTACCTGCAAGGCGGCCCCGAAGCTGTCCACGGAGGGAAGGCGATTGCTACCTTGGGCCTTTCCCTGTGCAGCCTCGCGCTCCTGGTCTGGGGCGGCTGGCAGGGGGGAGAGCTGGTTTTCCGCCATGGCATCGGGCAAGAAAAGGATTAAGGGACCCAAGGCGGATATACGGCGTCGCATCCTGGATTTCCTCAAGTCGCGGGGGCAGGCCGGCATCGACGACGTGGCCCGGCAATTCCGCATCGGACACGAGGGCGCGCGCAAGCAGCTGGCCCTGATGGAAAGCTACGGCTGGGTGACGCGCGACGGGGCGGCCGCCACGGCGGCTGCCGGCGGATCCGGCTCCGGGGCGGCCGGCTCCCCCGGAACGGGTGCCGCGGCCGCCTCCGAGGGGGTAACTGGCAAGGGACGTCCCAAGGCGGCCTACCGCGTCGCCGCCGCCGGCGAGCACCTCCTCCCCAAGGCCTATGACCGGCTGTCCATCGCCCTCTTCTCCTCCCTGGCCGAGCAGGGCGGGGCGGACACCCTGCGCAAGGTTCTCGCATCCCTGGCGGACAAGCAGGTGGAGGCCTGGAAGCCCGCGCTGGCGGGCCTGCCGGCCAAGGACAAGCTCGCCGCCCTGCGTTCCCTCTACCAGGAGGACGATCCCTTCATGTCCGTCGAGGAGCAGGACGGCGACCTGGTGCTGGTGGAACGGAACTGCCCCTTCCTGTCGGTGGCCCTGGCGCATCCGGCCCTGTGCTCCCTGAGCGTGATGACCCTCGAGCGCCTGCTGGGGCGGCCCGTGACACGGGAAGAGCGTTTCCAGGCGGGGCATGGCCGCTGCGTGTTCCGGATCCGCGGGGAAGGTCCGCCGCCGAAGCCGGGCTTCCGCCTGGAATCGGATTAGCGGGAGCGGCCCGGTTTCCAGGCCGCCGAGGCGGCAACTTTCCCGGCAGCAGTCACGGCAATCCCCTCCGCCCGGAGCAGGGCGGCCTGCCTCGCACCCGGTCCCTCCATGGGCAGGGAGATGCAACCGCTCCGGTTGATCACGCGATGCCACGGCAAGGCCCGCTTCTCGGACAGGGAATGGAGGACCCGCGCCACCTGCCGGGCGCCCCGGGGATTACCCGCCAGGGCCGCCACCTGACCGTAACCGGCGGTCTTCCCCCGGGGGATGGAACGGATCACGTCCAGGATGGCCTCCACCGACCCGGGGCCGGCCGGCTTCGATCCGCCGCGCGCCTCCGGTCCGCTGCGTGCCTTCGGCCCGCTTCGTGAAGCAGGCGTTTTCACCGAACTTTTCCTCTTCGTGTCCCGGTAGGCGGTTTTGCTTGGCCTCATGGTCCCGGAAAAGCTAGTATGAAGGAGGATGTCCCATCCACTCTATTCCAGGCTGGCCGCCGGCCTCGACGAACTCCGCGCCAACGGGCTGCTTAAGGAGGAGCGGGTCCTCGCCTCCCATCAGGGCCCCGAGGTCGTCCTCGCCGACGGCCGCAAGGTGTTGAATCTCTGCGCCAACAACTACCTGGGCCTCGCGGGCCACCCCGCCATGGCCGAGGCCGCCCGCCAGGGGCTCGCGGAATGGGGCTACGGCCTGTCGTCGGTGCGCTTCATCTGCGGCACCCAGGCCGTGCATCGACGGCTCGAAGAGCGGCTGGCCGACCATCTCGGCACCCAGGACGCCATCCTGTTCGGTTCCTGCTTCGACGCCAACGGGGGCGTTTTCGAGGCCCTGCTCGGCGAGGAGGACGCCGTCATCAGCGACGAACTCAACCATGCCAGCCTGATCGACGGCATCCGCCTCTGCAAGGCGAAGCGTTTCCGCTACCGCAACAACGATCCCGCCGACCTGGAAGCCAGGCTGAAGGAGGCGGAAGGGGCGCGGGTCAAGCTGGTGGTCACCGACGGCGTGTTCTCCATGGACGGCATCATCGCCGACCTCCGCGGACTTTCGGCGGCAGCCCACAGGCACCATGCCCTGCTGCTGGTGGACGACTCCCATGCCACCGGAGTGCTGGGGGCCCATGGGCGCGGCACCCCGGAGCATTGCGGCGTGCACGTGGACATCCTGACGGGCACCCTGGGCAAGGCCCTGGGCGGCGCCTCCGGAGGCTACGTGGCCGCGCGCCGGGAACTCGTGTCCTGGCTGCGGCAGAAGGCGCGTCCCTACCTCTTCTCCAATTCCCTGCCGCCCGCCATGGCCGCCGCCGCACTCAAGGCCATCGACCTCTCCGAGCACGGTTCCGATCTCCGCCTGCGCCTGCAGTACAACGCCGGCCTCTTCCGGGACGGCCTCCAGGAGCTGGGCTTCGACCTGGTCCCGGGCGAGCATGCCATCATCCCGGTGATGATCGGCGACGCGAAGCGCGCCAAGGCCATATCGGCCCGCCTGCTCGAGGAGGGAGTGCTGGCCGTCGCCTTCTCCTATCCGGTGGTGCCGGAAGGGAAGGCCCGCATCCGGGTCCAGATGTCGGCGGCGCATACCCGCGAGCAATTGCAGCGCGCCCTGGAGGCCTTCGCGAAGGCCGGCCGGGCCGAAGGCCTGATCCGCTAGCGTGGGGCCCGGGGAACGATGAAGGCGCTGGGAAAGGCGAAGGCCGAGCCGGGCATCTGGATGCTGGACTGGCCGGAGCCGGAGGTCGGGCCCAACGACGTGCTCATCCGGGTCCGCAAGACCGCCATCTGCGGCACCGACCTGCACATCAGCCATTGGGACGAATGGGCGCGGGGCACCATCCGCGTGCCCATGCCGGTGGGCCACGAGTTCTGCGGCGTGGTGGAGGAGGTGGGACGCGAGGTGCGCGGCCTCGCCCGGGGACAGCGCGTGTCCGGCGAGGGGCATGTCACCTGCGGCCATTGCCGCAACTGCCGCGCGGGCCGCCGCCACCTGTGCCGCAACACCGAGGGCCTGGGCGTGAACCGCCAGGGCTGCTTCGCCGAGCTCCTCTCCCTGCCGGCCGTCAACGTCTTTCCCGTGCCCGACGCCGTGCCCGACGACATCGCCTGCATCCTCGATCCCCTCGGCAACGCCGTGCACACCGCCCTGTCCTTCGACCTCGTGGGCGAGGACGCGCTCATCACCGGGGCCGGCCCCATCGGCATCATGGCCGCCGCCGTCTGCCGCCATGTCGGGGCCCGTAACGTGGTCGTCACCGACGTCAATCCCTACCGCCTCGGCCTGGCCTCCCGCATGGGCGCCACCCGCGTCGTGGACACGGGCAGGGAAAGCCTGGAGGCGGTGATGCGCGATCTCGGCATGGTGGAGGGCTTCGACGTGGGCCTGGAGATGTCCGGCCATCCCGGGGCCTTCCGGGAAATGCTGCTGCGCATGAACCACGGCGGGAAGGTGGCGCTGCTGGGCATCCAGCCCGGGGAAACCGCCGTCGATTGGCGGCAGGTCATCTTCAAAGGCCTGATCCTCAAGGGCATCTACGGCCGGGAGATGTTCGAGACCTGGTACAAGATGACGGCCATGTTGCAAAGCGGCCTGGACGTCTCCGGTGTCATCACCCATCGGTTTCCGGTGGACGGTTTCCAGGAGGCATTCGCAGCGGCCGCCTCCGGGCAAGCCGGTAAAGTCCTCCTGGATTGGATTCCCTAATTTCAGTTTTGGACTCCGGAGTCAGGGGTACCCCTGCGAAAAACCGTGTTTTCGCGAATTTATATCGTTAGCGTCTGATTTTCCCCCATCCTGGGAAGGAAAAGCGCCCTACATTAGCTCCAGGTTCCGGGGCTAGGCTTCGGTTACCTGCCGGTTCTTGTCGAGGGGTTGCGCAAATACCGGTACATGGGGGGGGAAAGGACTCGAGGTGCAGGACCTCACGATGGACTTTACCCCGGCGACGCATGATTGGAAAGTCCTACGTCTGACGGATCCGGAAGGCGTTTCCGCCTCCGCAGCCCCGGGTGCGCTTCGCGCCTCCCCGTCCGCAGCCAAATCATCGGCCAATCAGAATCACATCGAGCCCGAAAAAGGCAAATTGGCGCCTTTCCTGCCGATCCTTTCGGGTCTGGTGGAAAATCAGCCCCGCGCCAAGATCAAGGACTTCTACCTGACCCTGCAGGACCAGGGGTACCAGGGAAGTTATGACCTGGTCAAGAAGAAGGTCCATGCCTTCCGCCGGGAGCTCGGCCGCCAGGCCGGACTGGCCTTCACATCCCCGGACCTTCCCCAGGCCCAGGTGGAGCTCGGGAAAATCCTCCTCAAGGGCGGCACCCGAGAAGTCCGGGCCTTCCTGTTCACCATGGTGCTCGGCCATAGCGGCCGTTTCTATGCCGAGCTGCTGGACGCCTGCGAAATGGGACGTTTCCTGCAGGCCCACCAGAACGCCTTCGAAGCCTTCGGCGGAGTCCCCAAGGCGATCTTCTACGATCCCCAGGAAAGCCCGCTCAT
>CBILQL010000337.1:0-6073 GCA_966238865.1 uncultured bacterium | reverse complement strand
CGAAGCCGGAAGCCCCGGTAGCGGGTGCGGCCGGACCAGCTCCGGCACCGGCGCCGATCGCCCCGGAGGCGGCGCCGGGCGCGACGGGAATGGCGTCCGCTTCCAAGGCCCGCAGGCCTTCGCCTGCGGTGGCGCACCAGCGGCATTCGAAGCCCTCGGTTTCCAGGGCATAGACCAGGTTGTCGGCGATGGCGGGCTCGTCTTCCACGATGAGGATGCGCGGCTTCATGGGATTCCGGGAACCGTCCCCGGAAAGTAGCAAACCCGCGCCGGCCCGGCCGGTCGCGCACGGCCTTGGACCGGCCGGGGAATTACTAGTTTCAGGACATGACCATCCGCAACCCTATCGACTGGGAAGGCCTGCGGCGCGCGGGCGCCCTGGTGGCCGAGACCATCGCCATGCTCACCGAAAAGGCCCGCCCCGGCATGACCACCGAGGAACTGGACTGGGAGGCCGAGGAGCATCTCCGCCGCCATGGGGCCAAATCGGCGCCCAGCCTGTGCTACAAGTTCCCCGGCACCACCTGCATCTCCGTCAACAACGAGGCCGCCCACGGCATCCCGGGCAAGCGCCGCCTCAAGGCCGGCGATCTCGTCAACGTGGACGTTTCCCTGGAGCTGAACGGCTACTTCGCCGATTCCGGGGCCAGCTTCGGGCTGGAGCCGGTGGCTCCCATGCATCGCAAGCTGCTGGAGGCCACGCGCCAGGCCCTGGACGAGGGCCTGGAGGCGGTGCGCGACGGCGCCCCCATCCGCGAAGTGGCCGCCGTCTACGAACGCGTGGCGGAGTCCCGGGGCTTCGGCCTTATCCGCGACCTCACCGGCCACGGCGTCGGCGGCTGGATCCACGAGGAGCCCAAGCACGTGCCGGACTTCGATCGCCGCGGCGACAAGCGCAGGTTCAAGGAGGGCCAGGTGCTCACCCTGGAACCCTTCCTCACCACCGGGCCCGAGCATACCACCCTCGCCGAGGACGGCTGGACCCTGCGCATTCCCGCCGGGCATGTCAGCGCCCAGTTCGAGCATTCCCTGGTGGTGACCAGGGGCAGGCCGGTGCTGCTCACCGCCCTCTGAATCGGCTATATCCAGGTCTCCAAGCCAGGCCGCAATCGGGGCCGCCGCTCAGATCGGCGGGGCCACGGGCGGGCCTTCGTCCACGTGGGTGCGGGCGCCCAGGGCCTTGAGCATGCGCATGGCTTCGAAATGCCCCATGCTGGAGGCCGCCAGGTAGGGCGTCCACCCTTCCGCATCCGCGGCGTTGATGTCCGCGCCCGCGCTGAGAAGCCGCTTCATCCCGGCGATGTCGCCGGCCTCGGCGGCACGGATCAGGGCCAGATCCAACTCCGCTTGGGACAAGGGCCTGGCGCTCACGCATCCCGCAGACAGGCATCCGGCGAGCGCAAGCATGGCCACCCTGTTCCTTCCCAACCATCCCATGGCCGGCTCCTCGTGCAGGACGCTCTCTGCAGTCCCGGGGCGCAGCCCCGGATGCGGCACGACCCGCCGATGCGGGGCGGAACCAGGAATGAAAGAACGCTTTTCCCCGGACCAGAGCGGAGATTTTTCCGCTCCCGGATCAGGCCGGCGTCGGCGGACCATACTCCTTGACTGGCCCGCCTCCGCCCCGGAAGGCCCGGCTGTCGGGACCCCTGACGCCGATTGTTGATGAATTTGACGGAACCGATTCTCGGGGAATTCCGTCCTTGTCGCCTCCGCGGATGCGCCGGTATAATGTCCATGCACCTGTATCCCGGAGGTTCCATGGCGAAGTCACCGCTCCCAGCCGCATCCGCCCTGGCCCTGGCACTGCCGGTTTTCCTTGCCGGATGCATCGGCGGCGACGAGGGAGAATCCTACGGGAAGACGGTCCCTTCCAGCATGACCTGGATGAGCACCACCCTGTCGGGATCGACCGCCAAGGCCAAGGTCTCGGCCGGGGCCGTCCCGGCCATGACCGTGGACACCTCCGACGCCTACCTGAGCTATCGCGTCACGCCATCCAACATGGAAGGGCGCCTGCTCCAGGCCACCCTCATGGTCGGCGAGCCCGGTCCGGGGGGCGGCGGATCCGTCATCCGCCTGGTCGGCGAGGAGTCCCATTACCCTGCGGCCAATGTCCCCAAGTCCACCGACCTTCCCCTCTTCAACATGGCCGAGCGCCTGACCATGGCGAGCGACTTCCGCTGCTGCTACCGGACCTATCCCCCGGACGAGAAGGCCTATTCGGGCTGGTTCGCCCTGATGTTCGCCTACGTGGATGTGACCTTCCAGATCCATTCCGGCCAGCTGGCCGGCAGCCATACGGTGCGGACGGCCTTCGCCCGGGTCGACGACCTGGGGTACCAGCGAGGCGACCTGCTCTACAAGACCGCCGACGGCTTCCGCTGGGTGGATTCGACGTCCGGAGCCTTTTCCGCTTCGCGTCCCGCCCAGCCCCTGCAGCTTCCCTGGGTCGCCGGTTTCGCGGGCTCGGGCGACGGCCGCGGCAACCAGCATATCCCCGAGCTGATGATCGCCATACAGGATTCCCAGAAGGTCCACATGCCCGCCGACACCGTGCTCGGCAATGCCTGGGAATTCGTGGTGGACTTCATCCTGAAGGACGGGTTGATTTTCCGGCGCGCGGATCCGAACGCCATGACCACGGCGGTCCAGCTGCTCGCCGCCTTCGACATCCGCGCGGACAGGGACAATGCGGGCTCCGGCGCCGACGGCATCAGCTCGAATTTCTACGCCATCAAGACGCCCGTGGAGATGCCCCGACCCGACGGCTTCAAGGACTCCCTGGGGAACTGGATCCTTCCGCCCCCGCCCGACACCACGGACTGACGCAATCAGGCAGGCGGGGCGCCGTACTCCTTGAAATAGGCCTTCATGCGGTCGAGCAGGGAGGGGTCGCCCCCGAGGACGGCGGCGCCGCGGCCGCTTTCCAGGTATGCAAGGATGTCCAGCAGGGTCACGATGGCGGTGGTCTTGAGGCCGTGCTCGCGGCGGATTTCCTCCAGGGCCGGCAAGGCTCCCGTCCCCCGTTCCATCCGGTCCACGGAAACCACCAGGCCCACGGCCCGCACTCCCGGGGCGGCCTGGATGAGCGGCAGGTTCTCGCGGATGGAGGTGCCGGCCGTGGTCACGTCCTCGACGATGACCACCCGGCACGGGGCGGCCGCGTCCCGGCGCTGCTTGGCGTAGTCGTAACCTACCAGGGTCCCCCCCTCGCCGTGGTCCTTGGGTTCTTTGCGGTTGAAGGTATAGGAAAGGTCAAGCCCGTACAGTCGCCGCAGCCCGATGGCGGCGGTGACCGCGAGCGGAATGCCCTTGTACGCGGGGCCGTAGAGGTTGTCGGCCTCCCCGCCGAAGGCGGCATGGATCGCGTGGGCGTAGAATTCCCCCAGCTTCTCCACCTGCGAGGCCCGGACATAGGCTCCCGTGTTGATGAAATAGGGAGTCTTGCGGCCGCTTTTGGTCAGGAAGTCCCCGAACTTGAGGGCTCCCGCGGACAGCATGAACTCGATGAACTCCGGCTTGAAGTTTTCCATGATGTCCTGCAAGATAGCAACAGCGCCGCTTCCGGAACCGACGGCCCCTCCGGCGCGGTGATATTTTCCTCGCTTCGCGCCTTACCGGTGGCTAGAATGGAAGTATGCCCGTCATGAACGTGACCCTTGGAGACCTGAGCTACACCCTGGGCATCGGCCCCAGCAGCTCCTTCCTCCGCCTGGCCGGGAATCTGTGCGGCAGCAACACCGCCAAGCTCGGTTCCATCATGAACCGGGCCCTGGTCCATGTGCAGGGGCAGCTCTTCCTGAGCCTGCAGGGCTGCCATGCCATCGACTCCCAGGCCCTGGCCCTCCTGGCCCGCCAGCGGGCGGCCCTGGGCGAACGCTGCCGCAACGTGGTGCTCGTCGACGTTCCCGATCAGCTCCAGAAAATCCTCGAGGGAAGCCACATCGCCGCCCTCTTCGAGATCCTCCCGTCCCTGGAAGACGCAGAGAAGAAATACGGCCACGCCGTCTGCTGAGACCTGGGATTCCCTGGGGCGATTCTCCATCAGGTTCTCGCTGGGTCTCTTCTCTGTTGTTTTTCGTTTTTCGTTTTTTGTTGGGGAAGGAGCTTCGTTCCCAGCCTAAGGGTGAATTCCTGCGTTCACACCCTCTGAGGCATCCCAACTAAAAACGAAAAACAAAAAACGAAAACTCTTCGCCTCTCCCCGTTCCTCCCCCTCCCCCTTCCCCCATCCCTCCGGGCCGACCCCGAAAATGTATCTTCCCCGGAATGGAAAACCCCTCCGCCGCCGCCAATCCCCTGCTCCGCGAGCTCAATCAGGCCTACCTGGAAGCCCACTTCGAGAAGGAGGACGCCTTCTGGAAGGACAAGATGGGCCTCGCCTCGCGCGTGCAGGGCGACTTCGAGAAGAAGGAGATCCGATACCAGGGCTTCGTGACCGGCACCGGCTACCTGCCGCGCCTGCGGCAGGAGCTGGAGCGCAAGGACCTCGGCGAATCCGACCGGGTGGGCCTGCGGGGCTGGCTGCGCTTCTTCGAGGCCAACGCCATGGAGGACGCCGGGGCCAGGGCGCTGGCCGAGGCCATCATCGGGATGGAAGGGCGCCTGGGCCAGGTCCGCTCCGCCATGAAGCTGGGCTACCGCGATCCGAAGAGCGGCGAGCTCGTGCCCGCCAGCTCGGTGAAGCTCGGGCTGATGATCCGCACCGAGGCCGACGAGGGCCTGCGCAGGGCCGCCCACAAGGGCCTCCAGTCCATCGAGAAGGAGGTGCTGGAGAAGGGCTTCCTGGACATCGTGCGCGAGCGCAACCGCCTGGGCCGCATGCTCGGCTACGAGGACTATTACGACTGGAAGGTGAGCCGCAACGAGGGATTCTCCAAGAAGACCCTGTTCGGCATCCTCGAGGACCTGGAGAGGCGCACCCGCCAGGCCTGCAAGGCCTCCGTGGACGGCCTGGCCGCCAGGCTGGGACCCGGGGCGCGGGAGGGATGGAACTTCCTCTGGCATATCGCCGGCGACGTCACCGCCCAGATGGATCCCTATTTCGGCTTCGGCACGGCGCTGGGGCGCTGGGCCCGCTCCTTCACAGCCTCCGGCATCCGCTACCACGGCGCCACCCTGACCCTCGACCTCCTCGACCGCAAGGGGAAGTACGAGAACGGCTTCATGCACGGCCCGGGGCCCGGCTTCGTGGACGGGGGCCGCTACCGGCCGGCCCGCATCAATTTCACCGCCAACGCCATCCCCGGGCAGGTGGGCAGCGGCCACCGCGCCACCGAGACCCTGTTCCACGAGGGCGGCCATGCCGCCCATTTCAGCAACATCTTCATGCCCGCGCCCTGCTTCTCCCAGGAGTACGCCCCCACCTCGGTAGCCTTCGCCGAGACCCAGAGCATGTTCCTGGACAGCTTCATCGAGACCCCGGCCTGGCTCTCCCGCTACGCCCGCGACGCGCAGGGCGCGCCCATGCCCGTCCCGCTCATCCAGGAGAACATCGCGAAGAAGCACCCGTACAAGGCCTTCACCCTGCGGGCCATGCTCACCGTCTGCATGGCCGAGCGGGCCATCTACGAGATGGGCGAGGCGTCGCTCACCGCCGACAACGTGCTCAAGACCCTCCGCGACATCGAGCGGGAGCTGCAGTTCCTGAACGAGGGCACGCGGCCGGTGCTGAGCGTGCCCCACCTGCTGTCCGGCGAGAGCTCGGCGTATTACCACGGCTACGTGCTGGCCGAGATGGCCGTGCACCAGACCCGCCGCTTCTTCCTCGCCCGCGACGGCGCCCTGGTGGACAACCCCGCCGTGGGCCGCGACCTGGCGGAGCATTACTGGCGGCCCGGCAATTCCAAGACCTTCCTGGAGATGATCAAGGACCTGACCGGGAAGCCGTTCTCGGCCGAGGCCACCGAGGAGACCGTGACCCGGCCGCTCGCGGACGCCCTCGCGGAGGCGGATCGGAGCGCCGCCGAGGCGGCCGCCGCGGGATTCGCGGAGCGCGGGGAGGCCCGCGGTCCCGTGGACCTGGATGCGGTCCTCCGCATCGCCCACGGAGACGAGATCATCGCCACCC
>CBILQL010000336.1:0-6085 GCA_966238865.1 uncultured bacterium | reverse complement strand
GGACCGCTGTAGCCGATCGCTCGGCCAACCGCGTCCTGGGTCAACCCGTTCGACTTGTCCCGGATGAGGGCATCCAGCTCTTGCCGCAGGGTCGCCGAATCCATTACCTTTACCATTGAATCGCTCCTTTTCTTCCCAGTTGAGGGCGGGTTCAAAACCACGCGGACGGTGCCCTCGGTGCCGTCCGCGTGTCCCAATCAGGCTCCGGCCTGGCGCCGCTGCGCCTCCTCCGCTTCCAGACGTTCGAACGCGTACCGGTACAGCTTGGCCTTCGGCTTCGGCGCCGGCGGCCGGGCGCGGGAGATGTCCGCCGTGCCGGTCGATTCCTGGCGCTTGTCCTCGGCGAGGACGTGATCCATGCTCGTGATCTCAACGGGCGCTCCGGCGGGCGCGGCAGCCAGCGGCACGGCACCGCTCAGGGCTTGCGTCCCGGCCGCCAGGTACCGCATGCGGTCTTCCGGCGGCGTGGACATGGCCACCTGGTAGCTCTTGACCATCTTTTCCTCGCGGCGCTTCACGGCGATGAGTTCCTGCAGGGCCGCTTTCTGCACGCCATCACGGGCGATCATGTGCGCGGATCCCTCCAGCGGGGCCTTGCCGATATAGGCGTGGGTCTCCGCATTGAATACCCAGGCGGTTTCCAGGGCCTTCGGATCCCGGCGCAAATACACCCGCGTCCCCTTGAGAGCCTGCATCCATTCGGCCCAGTAGGTGAGGCCCAGGGCGGAATCGTGGACGCCTTCCCGCGCCACCTTGATGCCCATGCCGCCGCTTCCGAGGCAGATGCGAGTGCAGAAGAGCATGAGCGCATCGGCGGTGAGCATGCGCGGCACGGGCGCATGCGCGGCGTAGTAGGCATCCGGGGCTTCGCCCTGCAGCACTGTGCCCTGGGAGCGGCGGAGGTTGTAGACCTGGGTGATATAGGTCTCGGCAAGCTGTTCGGCCTGGGCGTAGGTCATGAGCTTGCCGAGGCGGATCTGATTCGCCAGGGCTTCCGGCTTCTCCACCACGTTGCCGCCGGTGAAGCCGACCATGATGCGGGCGAAGCGGTTTTTCAGTTCCAGGAACCGGCGCTCGATTGTCTTGCTCTGGGCGTTGTAGGGCAGGGCGAAGTGGGTGACGATGTCGAGCACCGAGACCAGGGAGAGGGCGCGGGTCTCGTCCACCTGGACGGTATGAGAGATTCGCCCGCCGCTCAGGGCCCGGGCCCGGTAGTCCTTCCCGTTGTCGATGTAGATCTCTTTCGGAATGCCGAACTTGACGGCGGCGTTGTAGAACGCCTGGAAGATGTGGTCGGAGTTCGGGGCCTCGGCGTGGATGCACCAGCCGAGGATCTTGGCGCTCTTCACGTCCATCCAGACCGTGACCCAGGGGCGGCAGGTGCGGCCGTTCGGCAAAGTGACCATGACGTCGAGCTGGGCATGGTCGGACACCCACAGGTCCCCGGGCAGGGTCTCGCTGTAGTCGCGCTTGACGAACGAGGCGTATTTCCGGTACCACTTGCTGTGGCCCTCGCGGGCCTGGTAGATGGCTTGCTGCGGCACCCGCTTCCTGAGCAGACGCTCGAACGCCTTGTAGCTGGGGAAGGTCTCTCGGGTGGTTCCGGGGACGTGCTCCAGGGCGTACCCGAGCGTCATCTCCCAGCAGGTCTTGAGCGGGGGCGCGTTCTCCTGGAGGTACACCTCGCGGAAGAACTCCCAGCACTGCTCGGGGATCGAGGTCTTGCCGGCGAGGTGCTCGCCGTGGCGGCTGAGGAGCGCGGGCAGGCCCTGCGTCGCGTTCTTCTGGCGGGCGGTCATGATGCTGCGGTAGGAGGTGCGCTGGTCCGGGTACATGGCGTTCCAGCGCGCCACGAAGGCGTCGAGCTTCCGGCCCTTGAGGCCCTCGGAGAGGGTGAGCAGGGACTTGTACTTGTCGGCCTGGCGGCGTGCGTGCTCGGGGGCCTGGTGGTACGGGGCGAGGTCGGCGGAGGGGTCGACCACCGGCACGAAGTCGGCGACGTGACCGGCGCGGGCGCGCGCCTCGGCGGGCAGGGACGAGAGCAGCACCTTGTACTCGGTGGCGGTGGCGCCCTCCTCCATCTTCGTCACGTACTTGGTCGGGTACATGCGGATGTCCCGCCGCAATGTGCGCGGGTCGGCGTATCCGAGCAGGGCAGCCGTCTCCCGGATCGAGAGCCAGATCTCGGAAGTGGCCATCACGCCAACCTCCGGGCGGGTTTGGATCCTTGACTGCTGGCGAACTCGCGGATAAAAGCCTCGATGGCGCAGTTGAGGCGCTTGCTCTTCCGGGGGTTCCGGATGGCCTGGTGGATGGCTTGGCGGGAGACTCCGTGATGTTCTGAGAACTCAGAGAACTTGATGGCAGCGTTCGCAAGCGCGGCCTTGAAGCGATAAACGCGCTCCAGTCGCGTATCCACTTCACGCCCGAGTCCCGTGGTCTGGAGTATCTGCCAGCCAGGGAATGCAGCAGGCTGTTGGCTCGGGTAGAGCGGTGTATGTACCAGGAGGGGAAACATCAGGCCGCCCTCCTAATTGGGCGGACCAAGGTTTTCGGGCAGTGCCTGGCTATGTAGGCGTCGATAGCCTTTGAGAGGCGCTTGCTGGTTCTGGGGTTTTGAAGGGCTTGATAGACTGCGCGCCGGCCGACTTCGTTCCTGGCCGCAAATTCTTCAACAGAATCCCCAGTAATTGAACGTGCTACGGCAAAAAGGCGAGTTTTTTCCATGATTAACTACGTTTTTGTTGTAGGTTTTCTCACTTGAGAAATAACGATACAACGAACGTGTGATTAATGCAAGAGGAAATCCAACAAAAGTTGGGTGAGCGGATAAAGGCTGCGATCGAGTCGAGCCCCTTTAATCAGCTTCAATTAGCTGAAAGGCTCGAAATTTCCGAAAATACGCTTACCCATTACGTAAAGGGCAGGCGAGTGCCAGATGCCTTGATGTTGGATCGGGTCTCACAATTGTTGGATGTGAGCCTAGAATGGTTATCCCGCGGTAAAGGGACGATGAAGGGGAATCCCGATTCCCATTCGAAAGCCGCCGAAGGGCGCGACCTAACAGAGGCAAAGCGGGTGGTAAACGACCATCTACTCAAAGGCAGGACCCTTCCCCCTGACAAGATGGACGAGTTGGTTTCCCTGGTGGCTGATGAGATTGTTGCTCTGCGTGCGCTTGGCCGCGAGTCCGATCTTCTTCGGAAAGTGGAGCGATGGGTTGAAGCGAGTCAGGCGCTTCGCTCTCAGAAGCCAACCGAATGATTCGCTTTTCGCGCTCGGAAAACATTCTCACGTCCCCTTTGAGCAGGTGGAACCACAGTATGAAAATGCAACCGCCGAATCCGTGGCGCGGGTCACGCCGTCCCTGGCAGCCTGTGAAGGTACAGAGGATGCGGGGACACAAAGCGTCCCGGGGGACTGAATTTTACGCACGCGTTGTGCGAACTGAGGAGAAACGATGAAGGTTTGTCTGTACGCCCTGCTGCTCTGCATGGTCTCGATCCATGGATATACGGTCGACTGCAACGATCCGCGCAACCGCATGGATTGGCAGTGCCAGGATAAGCGCGCTCCGGTGCCCGGATCGGAAGCCAAGGAGCGGGCCAATCCGGTCCGCACCATCAAGCACGTCCCCGGCCGGGCGGATGTGGTCATGGAGCACCATGAGGATTCCGCCGAGGCGGAAGCTGCCGGCGTCGCCACCCCGGCGCATTCCACGGCGACGACGACTGCACAGGATGCCGAGATTGCCCAGGCAATCGATCGGGTTGCCCAGGCCGTGGACCGCCAGACGAACGTCATCCTGGCCACCACCGTCCTCAGCATCGTCATCAGCATCGTCTCCATGATCATCATCTCCAACTAGCCCCCCTTCGACAGAAACCGCTTCACGGCCTCGACGACCTTCTTGATCCCCGATTCCGGCAGGGTCATGAACGGCCGCGCCGGGATGTCGATGACGCGCGGTCCGGAGGTCACCGCGCCTGCGCCGCCCTTTCCCACGGCCTTCGTGCCCTTCTTGAAGGTGCCCTTCTTTCCCCGGACGGTATTTTTGGTGCGGTGGGCCTGGGTGAATAGAGCCGTGCGCGCCGCTTGAATGATGGTCCCCCCGAAATGCTGGATGGCAGCGTACACGACGTTGGTGGTGGCGCGGGCCGTCACCTCGTCCGAGCTGGGCGTTACCGAGTTCGCCAGGTGGCCGGACACCTGCAAGATCTTCCCCGGCCAATGCCCCTTCCGGGCCCGGGCCTTCTTCGTCGCCGGGTAGAGGTCCCGCCACCGCGGCCGGCCCTCGGCGTCGAAGTTCTCTTCGACCTCAGCATGCAAGATGCCGGCGACCTCCCGCATGAGCGGGGCGGTGTCCTGGATTTGGGCGTTCACCTTCTCCAGGGCGGCCAGGAGGGCCTGGTCGTGAATTTGGACCTTCAGCATGCCCAAATCCTCAAATTCAGGCATGCCTTGCTTTTGGCGGGCCTAAGGGGTAGATTGGAGGGGATATGGAAACGGTCTTCGACCACAATCCGACCCCAGACGAACTCGCCGTGCTGTTCGGCGAAGTCCCGCCCACGCGCGAGGAGTTCGAGGCGCTCGGATTCGGTGCGGAGACGCAGAACGCCTACCTCCATGACCTCTTCCGGCTGCGCGGCGATACTGCCCGGGCCGAGGAGTATGTGCAGCGCATCTCCGATCCGCTGTACCGCTTCAACGTCGGCCTCCACGACGTCGTCCTGTAAACCCTCCTTCACGGTCTCGCCCCGAATACAATGTCGAGCAGGGTGTTGAACTCCTGCGGCGTCTGCGCTTGCAGGTAATACAGCCCCCGCTTGATCTTCGGCGCGAGGGCCGGATCGCCTTTGAGGCCCGCCAGCTTGTCCGGGATCTGGGATATCAGATCCGCCCATTGGGATTCAACGGATAGCGGCCTCAAGAGGCCGAGGGCCGCCTGCTCATCCGCGTCGACACGGGAGAGCAGCGCACGGAAGTTGCGCACCATGCTCTGGTAGCCGAGCCCCTCGGCGAGGACCCGCTCCTGGTGGATGGCCTTTCCGCCCAGGGCCGACATGAATTCGCCATAGGTGTGCCGCGCCACCCACTGGTTCAAGGTCTCCATCACCAGATCGTCGATGCGCCTGGTGTTCATCCACCCTTTGCTGCGGCAGTGCCCGATCTCGTGCCACAACCCTTCGATGGCGTACTCCTCCATCAAATCGAGCGCTTGCCCCTTGCCGATCTTGCCCAATGCGCTGGTGAGATTGCGGGCTGGGTTCAGGCCGGACTGCGTGACATTGGAGACGTCGATCTTGCCGTACTTGGTGGTTTGCAGCAGGTATTTCCGGCTCGAACGCTCGGTGATGCTCATGAATCCCAACTGAAAATTACCGGGGTGTTCCTGGTGGTAGGCCTTGAGCAACGGGTTGATATCGGCGACGCTCTGGACCGGGAACCGGGCCGCGAGCCCGGAGGCGCGCACGACCTCCTCCTTCGCTGCGACCAGGTCGGGATCGCGCCGCTTCTCGGGGGTGGCGTCCCTGCCGAGGCCGGGATTGTAGTTGCCGGGATTGTAGTTGAAGCCCGGATCGGGTGTCATGGTCTGGCCGGTTTTGGGATCGGTATAGCGCATGACAGGACGGAGCTCACCGGTCGCCTGGCTGACCAGCGCCTGGACTTCCGTGAGCAGCCCGGAGGAGTCCGAGAGCTTGAGACCTTTCTCCACCATCTCCGCGTAGGACAGCGCGCGGAGACGGCACCGGCATCCCCAGCCATTGGGCGGCGCCAGGAATTTCCAGATGGGATCGTCGATGCGGAACACCTTGCCGTGCAGGAGCCGGTGCGCGGGCCGCGTGCGGTTGTCCAGCACGGCGATGTATTGCAGGTAGGGCCGCTTGTCGGCGTTCGCGGCGAACTCCTTCCATCGGCCGGCGGCAAGGGCGGATTGGGCGTTGGTGCGGTAGATGGTCCGCAGGCGGTGCGGGCTGCCGAGTTGGACATTGCGCACGCGTCCCTCCGGATCGGCGACGTCCTGGCGGCCCCACCAGCCCTTGACCTTGAGCTTCGGTTCCAGGCGCCGGCGGAAGGTGGCTTC
>CBILQL010000335.1:0-6098 GCA_966238865.1 uncultured bacterium | reverse complement strand
AACAGCAGGAAGGGCGCCACCAGCGTCCGCGGCCGGGTCATGGTGTCCGGCTTGAAGGTGAGCAGGCGCGCCATGGCCAGCAGGAAGCAGACCTTGGTCACCTCCGAGGGCTGGAGGTTGAACCCGCCGGGGAGCGCGATCGAGCGTTCCACCGACTCGGCCTTGAAGATGATGATGTACAGGAGCGGGAACAGGGACAGCACGTAGGCCGGGTAGGCCAGGGCGTAGAAGAGCTTGGGGGGGACGAGGAAGATGCCGCAGACCGCCAGGCCGCCCATGGCCATGAAGCCGGCCTGCTTCAGCCAGTGCCTGCCCGGCTCGTCGAAGGTGGCGGAATACACCGTGGCGATCCCGATGGCCGCGATGATGGCCAGCGTGACCAGCATGGGGATGTCAAAGGATTTGCTGCTTCTCTCCGGCCATCTTCCTTCGGAAGTAGTGCCGGAAAATCTCGCCTGCGATAGGAGCCGCAAGGGAACCTCCATGGCCGACATTCTCAAGGACAACCGCGATGGCCAGTTCGGGTTGATAGAGGGGGGCTACCCCGATGAATAGGGCGTGGGTCTGGCCTCCATGGGGGTTCTCGGCGGAACCGGTCTTGCCGCCCACCACCACGTTCGGCACGCGCGCGCGTCCCCCGGTCCCATGGGGGGCGTTCACCACCTGATCCATGGCCTTGAGGATGATCTGGTGCTGCTCCCCGGTGATTCCGAGGGTGTGCAATACCTCCGGCTGGGGCTTGAGGATGACGTTTCCGGCGCGATCCCGCACCTCCTTGATGAGATGCGGCTTGTAGATGACCTTCCCGTTCCCCACCCCGGCGGCGTAATTGGCGAGCTGCAGGGGCGTCACGATCTGCCCCTGGCCGATGGAGAGGTTCAGCACCAGGCCCCGGGTCCACTTCCAGCCCCGCTTGCGGAAACGGTAATTGTAGCTGGCCGAGTCGATGAGCTCGCCCGTGCGCTCGGCCTCCAGGTCGATGCCGGTGGCGGCCCCGAAGCCGAAGTCGCGGGCGGTCTGGTTCATGATGTCCATGCCGATGATGAGGCCCACCTGGTAGTAGTAGACGTCGCAGGACTCGCGGAAGGCGTCGAACAGGTTCATGGAGCCGTGCTTGCCCGTCTCGTCCCAGCAGCGCCAGGTGCGGTTGCCGAAGCGGTAGCCCCCCTTGCAGCCCTTGGCCATGTGGTCGGTGGCGTGGATGCGGCCCGTCTTGAGGCTGGCCAGGGAGACGATCCCCTTCCAGGTGGATCCCGGCTCGTAGCCGCCCACGGTCGCCCGGTTGTTGAGGGGCATGGCCGGATCCAGCGCCAGCTTGGCCCATTCCTTGGACCGCTTCTCCTTCGACAGGGAGAAGATGTTGGCGTCCATCCGGGGGCTCGAGGCCATCACCAGCACTTCGCCGTTGCGGGGATCGATGGCGACCACGGCGCCGCGGACGGTGTCGACGAGCAGGGACTCGGCCAGGGACTGGAGCTCCATGTCGAGCGTGGTCACCAGGTTGTTCCCCGGCAGCGGGCGGATCTGGGGCATGTCCTCGATGACGTCCATCTCCTTGCCGAAGGCGTTCACCTTGATGTAGCGCACGCCGTCGCGCCCGCGGAAATGGCTTTCGTAGGTCTTCTCCAGGCCCTTGCGGCCGATGCGGTCGCCCTTGGCGTAGGGCAGGCTGTCGCCGTACTTGTCCTTGTGGGCCTTGAAGGCCTCCAGCTCCTCCTCCTTCACCTCGTCCATGTACCCCAGCACGTGCGAGGCGTCCGAGCCGAAGGGGTAGTCCCGGCGCGATTCCACCACCGTGATCACGCCGGGCAGGTCCAGCTGGTGCTCCTCCACGGCCGCCACCGTCTCAGGGGAGGCGTCCTCCAGGATGACCAGGGGCTGGAACTTCTTCCACCTGCCGCGCTCCATGCTCCACTTCACCAGCGCCGAGTCGAAGATGCGCGCCCCGGTGGTGTCGCGGAAGCGCATCAGGTTCTCGAACACGCGCTTGGGCTCCTTGAGGCGGGTGGGCAGCAGGGCCACCTGGTAGGAGGGCCGGTTCCTGGCCAGGATCACGCCGGTGCGGTCGAGGATCAGCCCGCGGGGCGCCTGGACCACCTGCAGGCGCATGCTGTTCTGGTCGGACAGCTTCTCGTGGTAGGATCCCTTGACGATCTGCAGGTAGAACAGGCGGCACACCAGCACCAGCATCATGAAGGCGAACACGATGAGGATGTTGCGGGTGATGGCCCCGCGGTAGAAGGGGTCGTCCAGGCGGCTGGGCGAGAGGGTGCTCATGGCCGGCTCAATGCTCCGGCCGCGACGGCGCCACCAGGAAGTAGAAGACCATGGCGCCGATCAGCAGGGTATAGATCCCGGAGGGCGCGGTGCGCCGGACGAGCGCGTCCCAGAAGGCGTCGGCGGGGAAGCCCGCCGCCAGCGCATAGATGCCGTCGTGGACCAGGAAGGCCACCGCCAGGAACAGCACCTTGGTGGCCGGCATGACCTTGATCACCTTCTCGTCCAGGAGCCCGGTGAAATACCCCACCAGGCATTTGGCCATGGCGTTGGCGCCCAGGGTGTCGATGGCGTACACGTCCTGGATGAGCCCGATGGTGAGCCCGCTGAAGAGCCCCACCACCGAGCCGTAGCGCAGCGACACCGCGACCAGGATGACGAGTATCACGTCCGGCTTGATGGAACCGATGGTGATGATGCGGATCAGGGTCTGCTGGAGGATGAGGCCCAGGACCAGGAAGCTTAGGCTCTTGAGGTAGGGCGTCATTCCTTCCCCACCACCCAGGAGTCCTCGCGCAGGAGCACGAAGACCTCCTCCACCAGGTACGGGTTCTGGAAGGGCCTGACCTCCACCGATCTCAGGATGTCCCCGCCGTCGTCCACTTCCTTGCCGTTGCCGAGCACCTGGCCGACCATGAGCCCCTTGGGGAAGACCCCTCCCATCCCGGACGTAACGAGGGTGTCCCCGTCCCCGACGTCGGCGTCCCGGGGGAAGCGCGCGATGACGCGGCCGCCAGGCCAGCTTTCCAGCATGCCGTTCACGCGGCTGCGATTGCACAGCACGGAAACCTTGCAGTTCGGATCGTTCAGCGCCTGCACCAGGCAATGGGACCGGTAGCATTTGGCCGTGCGCCCCACCATGCCCTTCCAGGTGAGCACCGGCATGTTCACGTCCACGCTGTCCTGATGGCCGAGGTTGATGACCCAGTTGGTGGCGAACCGGCCGGGATCCTCGGCGCTGATCTGGGCCATCTTGAGGGGCAGCCCGCTCCCCTGCCCGAACGCCTCCAGCTCCTCCAGGCGGGGGACCCGCTTGATGGCCTGGATCAGGTTGTCGTTCTCAAGGCGCAGGGCGGTATTCACGCGCTTCAGCTCCTCGTTCTCCTTGTACACGAAGATCGTGCGATTCAGCTTGGAAAGTATAGCCTGCGCGGGATACAGGAACGTGCTGATCATCACATCGTGGAACGTCTGGCGCTCGGAAGGCTTGAGGGATATCAAGACTCCGCAGCCGACCAGGCACAGGCATAGGGAAAAGAAGCCCTTCCAGACCGTGAAAAGGCGGAAGAACCAGTCGAAAACACTCACTGCTGGGCTGGGCGGCGGATTACCGGCTCGCCTCCATCAGCACCTTGTAATACTTGTCCATGTCCTCGAGGATGCGGGCGGTGCCCTTGCACACGCACACCAGGGGGTCGTCGATGACGTTGACGGGCAGGTTGGTCTCCTGGCGGAGCAGCTCGTCCAGGCCGCGGAGCTGCGAGCCCCCGCCCGTCATCACGATGCCCTTCTCCAGGATGTCCGCGGACAGCTCCGGCGGAGTCTGCTCCAGGGCGCGCTTGACCGCCTCCACGATGGCGTTCACGGGCTCGGCCAGGGCCTCGCGGATCTCCGCCGAGGTGATCTTGAGGGTGTGCGGGATGCCGGCCATGAGGTCGCGGCCGCGCACTTCCATCTCCAGCTCGTGGTCCAGGGGATAGGCCGATCCGATCTGCATCTTGATCTTCTCGGCGGTGCCCTCGCCCACCAGCAGGTTGTAGTTCTTCTTGAGGTAGTTGATGATGGCCTCGTCCATCTCGTCCCCGCCCACGCGCACCGAGGCGTCGCAGACGATGCCGTACAGGGCGATGACCGCGATCTCGGAGGTGCCGCCTCCGATGTCGATGATCATGTTGCCGGAAGGGTCCTCCACCGGGATCCCCATGCCGATGGCCGCGGCCATCGGTTCGGCGACCAGGTACACCTCGCGGGCCCCGGCCTTCTGGGCCGATTCCAGCACCGCGCGCTTCTCCACCTCGGTGATGCCCGACGGCACGCCCACGACGATGCGCGGGCGCAGGAAGAAGAGCGGATATTTCTGGGCTATCTGGATGAGCCGCGTGAGCAGGCTCTCCACCATCTGGAAGTCGGCGATCACGCCGTCCTTCATGGGACGCACGGCGATGATTTCGCCGGGAGTGCGGCCCAGCATGCGCTTGGCCTCCGACCCGATGGCCAAGACCTTGTTGGAGCGTCGCTCCACGGCCACGACCGAGGGTTCGTTGATGACGATGCCCCGTCCGCTCACGTGGACGAGGGTGTTGGCCGTGCCGAGATCAATGCCTATGTCGCTGGAAAGGAAACCAAACAAGGGGGAGGATCCTCCTGATCTGAATTTGGGAGTTCAAAAAAATCTAGAAACTAATGTTTCCCCATTCCAGCCCATTGTAATACACCTTTACGGTGCAGTTCCAGAATATTTTCGCGGAATGTGCTTGAGCTTGACCTCGTACCGGTCCCAGATCCGGCTGCTGGTCTTGTACCTGTACTTCCGGACCTGGCACAGGCCCAGGTCGGGATCGAGGTAGAAGAACACGAGGGAGGCATAGGCCTGGTACACGATGGCCGTGTCGCCCTTGAACTCCTTGAACTCGTCCACCACGAAGCGCGGCTTGGCCAGCACGGAGCCCTTGGCCTTGGCCGGCAGGTCGTTGAGGATGTCCTGGAGATCGCTCCGGCCTATCGCCTCGAGCTTGGCCCTCAGGGTTTCCGGAGAGGAGGTGCACCCGGACGCCAGCAGGCCGGCGGCCAGGAAGGATACGAGAAGTGTCAAATGGACCGAGGGAATCGACACGGGACCTTTGGGCCGGAGGGGGCGCGCCTCACGGGGCGCCCCGGCGGCGGAAACGGTACGCGGCCGGAACCCGGCCGCGGAACACAATGTACAAAACCTTGGAATCAGAAGGAGTAGGTCGCCGAGATCCGGGAAATCACGTGGTGGGTCGGTCCGGAGAAGAGGTTCCCGAAGGTGTACAGGATGTCCTCCGCCAGGGTGGCGTCCACCTTCAGCTTCTCCTCCACGTTGATGCCGATGCCGAAGCCCACGTGGTCGGCGGACGTGCCGTTGTTGGTGGGGTTGGTATGGATGTAGTTGTAGTCGCCCTCGGAACCCGACACTTCGCGGTAGGTGATTTCCTTCTGTCCGCCGACGCGCAGCACCAGCCAATCCCACCAGACATTGCGCTCGATGCCGAAGGAGATGAGCCCCCCCTTGATGCTCTCGTCGACCTGGGTGGGGCTGGTGGAGCTGTACGTGACCTGGCCCTGGCCATTCTGGCTGAAGCCCGTGGTCTCATTCTCGTCGAACAGCCCTTGGACGCCCAGCCAGAAGAAGCCGCGGTCCAGGGATACGTTCACGCCGACGCCGAAATGCAGCTTGGTGTAGGAGCGCCCGGGGGCTTGCAGCACGCTATAATTGAAGATGGGCACCAGCTCCCCGTTGATGATTTCCAAGGTGGAGAAGGCCCTCGCCTTGACGAAGAACGAAAGCTTGGGATCGATGTCGGCCGGCCCGTAAGAGACGGACGCCAGGCCCAGGGACAGCTCGCCGTCGATGTTGCGGGCGATGGGCCAATTGATGCCGATGTCCCCGCGCAGCTGGTAGACGTTGATATCGTCGCTCACCTGGGTAGGGCGCTTTCCGTTCTCCTCGTTCGCGCCTTCCTGGACGGCCACGTAGACGTGGGAACCCAGCATGCCGCCGTTGGACAGGGTCATGCCCAGGAATCCGTCGAAGTTGGTGACTGGTTCGGGAACGGGCATCCCGTCCACGATGTCGGGGA
>CBILQL010000334.1:0-6124 GCA_966238865.1 uncultured bacterium | reverse complement strand
TCGGCGCGCGCGTAGTCCTTGCGGGACTCGACCAGGCGCGCCCTCACCTGCTCGCCGGGCAGGGCGCCGGGCACGAAGATCACCTTGCCCTGGTGCCGCGCGAGGCCTTCGCCGCCGGGAACGAGCTTCTCGATGTCGAGGTCGAGGACGACGGTGGCGGGGGGAGCTGGGGGCCGGGAGGGCGGCGGGCGGCGGGACCGGGGCTTCACACCAGTTAAGATAGGCAATCAGGCGCGGCGAACCGAGGGGCGGGGGGCGATGGGCTAGCGGGACCGGCTGTGCCGGGCCACGAAGGCGGAATCGTCCAGGGTCCGGAGGAAGGCGAGCATGGCCTTCCGCTCGGTTTCGGTCAGGCCCAGCCCCTTCTGTCCCGGGAGCTTGGCGCTCGGATTGTCGGGGTTGCGGATGAGGTTGTCGAGGTTCTCCGACATGTGCCCGCCCGACTCGTAGAAGTCCAGCACGTCCTCGAGGGTGGCCAGGCGGCCGTCGTGCATGTAGGGGGCGGTGAAGCCCAGGTTGCGGAGGCTCGGGACCTTCCATTTCCCCATGTCGCCTCCGATGCCGGTGTGTCCGCCCATCCCGGTCCCCTCGACGAGCGAGTCCAGCCCGATGTTGTGGAAGGAGAAGAGGGTGAAGAAGGGCTCGCGGTGGCAATGGAAGCAGTCGGTCTTCTCGCTGTTGAAGACCTCGTAGCCCAGCAGCTCCTCTTCGGTGAGCTCGGCCTCCCCGGCCTTCCAGCGGTCGAAGCGGGAGCCGACGGAGACGAGGGTCCGCACGTATTGCGCCAGGGCCCTGGCCACCAGCTGGGAATCGATGGGAGCCTCGCCGAACGCCTTCCGGAAGGCGGCGCGATAGCCGCGATGCGCGCGCAGACGCCTCGCCGCCTCGTCCCAGGGCAGGGCCATCTCCCTCTCGTCGCGGACCGGATGCAGCGCCTGTTCCTCCAGGTTGGGAGAGCGTCCGTCCCAGAACAGGAGGGGGAACCAGGCCTGGTTGAACAGGGCCGGCGCGTTCCGGGTGCCGGCGCGCCCCTGGAAACCGGCGCTCACCGCCACGCCCCGTTGGGAAAAGGCGTCTTCGGGACGGTGGCAGGTGGCGCAGGAAAGGGAGCTGTCCAGGGAGAGGATGGGATCGTGGAACAACGACTCCCCCAGGGCCGCGCCCTCGACGGTGAGGGGATTCTCCTCGGACTCCGGCGCCGGCCAGAACTCCGCCGGGGTCTTCTCGAGGGCGAGGGGGGTGGGAGGCACGATGGGCCCCAAGACATCGACGGTATCGGGATCGCCGGCATCGGGATCCGTGCCGGGCTCGCCGCGGCATCCCCCCAGGGCGGCTCCGGCAGCGAGGACGGAGATCGCCGCGAGACGCGTCCAACCCGCCTGCATCCGGGACGTGACGGCGGCCCAGGCCTGGTGGACGATGTGGAGCGGCGTCTGCATGGTCGTCAACCGTCGAGGAGGATCCTCTGGCGATGGGTTCCGCCGGCGTGGGACATGGACAAAAGATACACGCCCGCACGGTCCACGGCGCGAAGATCGAATCCGGACTTGCCGGATCCGCGCCCTTCCCAGACCGTCCTGCCGGAGAGGTCGGCGAGCTTGAGGGTATAGGCGCCGGCCACGCTCACGAACAGCGAGCGGTTCCGCGCGTCGAAGGCCAGCGGATCGGAGGACAGGGCCCCGCTGCTGCGCACGGGCGTGGGCGCGCAGGCGGCTGCATCGTGCCGGACGTAATAGCTCTTGTAGCTGGGGGAGGTCTCGGTCATGCATCCCACCATGTCGGCCACCTCGATGGTGCGGAAGCGGTAGGGATGGGATTCGGCCTGGATGAGGATGTAGCCCTGGGTCAGGCGCTCGTTGTCCACCACATTGATGGTCACTCCGCCGGCCCCGGAGTTCTTCATGCGCACGGGACGGTAATAGGTGAAGGTAGGCGTCCCGGTAGCCGAGGGACCGTTGTAATGCTTGATGATGGAGTCCCCGTACACAACGACGGTCGCCCAGGCCCAGACCTCAGACGCCGCGCGGGTATTGTTGGAGGCGGAAACGCAATGGTTGTCGTTGCGCGTGCCGCCGGTCGCCTGGGTATAGAAGGCGGTGCCGGGGGTGCACAGGTTGAGGGTGCTGTTGTTGTCCGATTCGGTGTTTCCCGATCCCAGCAACTGGGTCTCCATGCTCACCGGGAAGTCCTGGTTGAGGCCCATGGAGGCGGCGGATTGGGAATGGATCATGAGGCCGTTGTTCTGCTTGGCCCAGCCCGGTGCGCCGGGGGGCTGGGCGCCCCAATGCTGGAACTCGGCGCGCAGGACGTAGAACGAGAACTGGCGCAGCTTGTAGCCGGCATGGCCGAACTGGTTGCTGAAGCTGGTCCAGCCGGAATAGTTCACCTCCAGGTTCCCGTCGACGGCGCGGAAGGTGTTGTTATAGTTGGTCCCGAGCGGCGACCCCGCGAACTTGATGTCCCAGTCGCCGAGGTTGTTGCCGGTCCATAGCTTGGTCCAGACCGTATCGTTCGGGCCTGCCAGCGCCGGCATGGCCGCCGACGCCGTTATCAGTGCTGCTGAAATCCGAATGACCATGCGAATCGACATCTGCGTATCCTTCCCCCGGGCGTTCCAAAATGCTTGGATAATTTATCCCGGGGGAGATCCCATGTTGTGGGAATATACTGCTGAATTCGAGACTTGCGGCATTTCCCGGGTACTGTTTCCGAGCCGGGAATGTCGCTTTTTTCCAATTTTAGGGGGCGTGTGCCGCCGCTCCTTCAAGCTTGAGGATGCCAGGCCGGATCCTCCGGCAGGGCGGGATTGGCGGCCCGCTGGGCTTGATAATACCGGCATTCCCGGCATTTCTTCTCGATTTTCCGGGCCTTGAACCAGTCGTAGCAGGGGGTGGCGAAGCCCTGGCGGTAGCGGGCCTGCTTGTAGAGGCAATAGGCGCAATCCTGCCCGCAGAGTGTGTCCCAGCACGTGGCCATGGCGATTCGCGTCACTCCGCGTCAGGGCAGGACTCGACCTCCTTGAAGGAACGCTTCTCCACTTTATACAGGGCGGCGTTGGCGTTGGCCCCGTATTTCTCGTCGAAGGCTATCTTGCCCATCACGCCGTTGATGGTGCGGATGGAGCGCAGGCCCGGGATGAGGGCCCCTTCCCCGGGATTGGTCGTGATCCCCTGCAGCACGAAGCGGGCGGCGTCGTAGGCGAGGGCGGCCACCTTGTCCGGCGGGCGCTTCCAGCGCGCCTGGTAGTTCCGGGAAAAGCCCAGGTAGATGTCGGTCTTGGGGTTGTCCTGGAAGTCCACGCTGAAGACGGCCCCTTGCGGCGCGGTGCCGCTCTTGTGCAGCAGGGCCTTGTCGTTCCAGCCCGAGGATCCGAGCACCTGCCCCTTCATCCGGCTGAAGGCGAAGGATCCCGCCAGCTGGTTGGCCTCCTCGCCGTTGGTGGCCGGCAGGAAGATGCCGTCGATGGGGATGGTGGTGTCGGAGACGATCTTCTGCATCTCCTTGCCGTCCGGCTCCGGGACGCCCTCGGCCTTGCGCTTCTCGAGCCAGACCTTCAGGGCCGCCTTGCGCACTTCCTGGAACTGGGGGCCCAGGTCGGTGGAGCCCGGCACGAAGTACTGCACCGACAGCACGTTGCCGCCCTTGCGCTCCACCGTGCGCTGGAAGGCGTCGGTGAGCTGGTAGCCGTACTCGGTTTCAGGCGCCACGATGGCGAAGTCCTTGAGCTTGAGGCAGGACACGGCGTAGGACGCGATCTTCTGGCCCAGGGTGCCGGTGGTGACGTTGAGCTGGAAGATGCCGTCGCCCAGGGCGGCGATGCCGTGGGTGGTGGCGGTGGGGGTGACCATGGCGATGGGGCTCTTGCGCGCCGAGAGGTCCACGGCCGCTGCGGCGCTCACGTCGCTCATGGCGGGCCCCACGATGGCGTCGATCTTCTCCTCCCGCAGGACCTTGCGCAGGCGGTGGATCCCGACGATGAGGCTCCCCTGATCGTCCAGGGTGCGGGTCTCCACGCGCGGCCCGCCGCGCTGGTTGTGCTCGTCCACGGCCAGGAGGGCGCCTTCCTTCAGGGAGCGCCCGATCTCGCCGAACTCGCCGGTCATCGGGGCCATGAGCAGCAGCACCTTGCCGAGGCGCGGGGCGTCCTCGGCCTGCCGGCGCTTGTCCTTGACGCGCGAGGCGCCTTCGGCGCCCTTGAACTTCTCCAGCCAGTCCCCGTAGACGGTCTTGGCCGCCTGGTACTTGCCGTCCCGCATGTGCAGGTCGCCGAGGCGCTCGGTCATCTCGGCCTGCAGGGCCGGATCCCTGTCGAGCGGCTCCAGGGCCGCTTCGAGCTCCTCGGCCGTGAGGGCCCCGGCCTCGAGGAGGTGGCGCATGCCCTTGGCCGCGTTCTCGCGCACGCTGAGCACGCGCGCCTGTCCGGCCGCGGCGGCGAAGGCGAGCGCAGCCTCCGCGTTCCTGCCCTGGCGGGTGAGCGCGAGCCCCTGGTAATATTCCATGCGGGCGGCATGGGGCGAGGATGCCGCGGCGCGGCGGAAGCGGGCGACGGTCTGGATGGCCGCCTCGGCGCGGTTCTGCCGCAGCTGGGCGTCGGCGAGGAGCACCAGGGCCTCTTCGGCGGCCGCCGTCTTGGGGTAGGTCCGCAGCAGGCGGTTCAGCGCGGTCTCGGCCTCCTTGTACTGGCCCGCCTGGTAGGCGGCCTTGGCCTTCTTCAGCGCGGCCAGCGCGTTCCTGTCGGCGGCGGTCAGCGGCGCCGCGTCGGCGGCCTGTCCCGCGGCCGGGGCGGAAGCGCCGGAAGCAGCGGCCAGGGCGGAGTTGGCGGCGCCGGCAGCGGCGGCGGCCCGCACCTTCGGGGCGGCGTCCCGGGCCTGGGCGGCCGGAACCGGAAGCAGGGAGGAAAGGCAAAGCAGGGAAAGGAGGGCAGGGGCGCAGGTTCCGCTCTTCAAGGGGCTCCCATCAATGGAGGGATGGATATGGACCCAGAGAAAATAGCATCAGGGCCGGGAAAAAACACGACGCGGGGACGGGAACGGAGCCCGGAGGCCGGGGATCGGCGGCGATACGCCCCGGCTTCCGGGCTTCAGGCCGGAGCGGCCTGGGCGGAGGGGAATTCCGCCTCCAGGGCCTGGAACAGGGCCGTGCAACTGGGATACCGATCCTCCGGCGACTTGGCCATGGCCTTGCGCAGGGCTTCCCAGAGCCCGGGACCCAGGGAGGGATTGGCCTCCGTCAAGGGGATGAGGTCGTTCTTGAGGATGCGGTTGCAGAGCTCCGGGATCTTGGTCCCCTGGTAGGGCAGCCGGTAGGTGAAGAGCTGGTACAGCACCACCGCCAGGCCGTACTGGTCCGAAGCCGCGGTCACCTTGGAGCCGGTGAGCTGCTCCGGCGACATGTACGACGGCGTGCCCACCGTCATCCCGGTCTGGGTGAGCCCCACGTCCTCGAGCTTGGCGATGCCGAAATCCAGCAGCTTGATGGTGGCCCCGTCGTGGACGACCATGAGGTTGGCGGGCTTGAGATCGCGGTGGATGACCTTCTGGCTGTGGGCGTAGTCGAGGGCGGAGCAGATCTGCTGCACCCAGTGGAACACCTGCCGGGGATGCGGGGGGACGGGATTCTGCCGCATCCATTGGGACAGGGTGATGCCGTCGAGGTATTCCAGCACCATGTACGAAACGTCACGGATGTTCCCGAAGTCGTAGATGGTGTTGATGCAGGGGTGGTTGAGCGATCCCGCGGCCTTCGCCTCCACCACGAAGCGCTCCGCCGCCCGGTCGAAATGGGAGGCCGCTTCCTTGGTGATGGTCTTGATGGCCACCTTCCGGCCCATGTGGGTGTCGTACCCCTCGAACACGTCCCCGCCGCTGCCGAAGCCCATCTTGCGCACGATGCGGTACTTGCCCACCCGCACCAGGCCTCCCTTGGCGTCCCGCTCGATGTCGTCGGCGAGGACGCCGGTATGGGGATGCTCCGCGGGCCGGCCGGCGGGGCCGGCATTCGGCGGCTGCGCCCCGGCTGCGGAAACCGGCGCGGCCGCCGCCGGCGCGGGCGATGGCGCGGGGGCTTGCGGGGCCGGGGCGCGGCCGGGCGGGGGCGGCGTGATGGGACCCTGCCGTTCGCGGCC
>CBILQL010000333.1:0-6124 GCA_966238865.1 uncultured bacterium | reverse complement strand
GGAGTTGCCGTAGATCCAGTTGTCCAGGCCGTACATGAGGCTGTTGAGGCCCGCGCTCGCATCGAAGTCGGGGCTGGACATGGCCGCGTTGGTCCAGAGGATTTGCGGCGCGCCGGCCGTGTCCCCCCGGTCGGGGAAGAAGACCAGGTGCGGGGCCATGGCCACCACCACGCCGCCGTTCACCACTTCGATTGCCTGGGGCATGTTGAGGCCGTCCTTGAAGACCTTGACCTTGTCCATCACCCTGTCGCCGTCGGAATCCTCCAGGATGAGGATGCGATCCGAACCGCCGTCGAATTTGTCTTCCACGAAGGTATTGGGATAGCTGCGCGGCTCCACCGCCCAGAGTCGCCCGCGTTCGTCGAAGGTGAAATGCTGGAGATAGGCGAGGCCCGGCGAGAGGCTCCCCGACTGCTCCTCGGAGGCCCAGAGCTCAAGCTTGAGCCCATCGGCGACTTCGATGCAATTGGCGCTTTGCTGGGGCGTGAGGGGGTATTGTACCGTGCCGATGGGAAATTCGCTCAGGGGGGTCGGCTTGACCGGGAACTGGGCCCAATTCTCGTCCGGCGGGGCGTTATAGCGGGTGAACGGCCCGCATTCCCCGGACTTGGTAACGGGACCGGCATGCGCCAGGCCCAGACAAAAGGCCGCAATGCCCAGGCCGGCGTCGGCGTAGTTCCCCATGGTTCCCTCCCTTTGATCCCGTCGACGGGATCGTCGGTGTTGGAGGCCCCCCGCCGGCGCCCGGCGGCGGACTCCCACAAGGTTGAGATGCGCATCCCGGAAGGATTGTTCCAGGATTTCTGCCGGGAAATCCCCGCCTACAGGCGTCCGGCCAGGGTAATCCGTCCCTGCATCAAGGCCCCGTCCGCGCCGCGGAAAGCGTAGAAGTAGACTTCGGGCTTCAGGCCGCGCGCGGCCGGAACGGTCCAGCGGCCTTCGCGGGCGCGGTACGCCGAGCGGAACACCGCGCGGCCCTTGGCGTCGGCGACGGTCAGCTCCCCGTCGGGCAATTGCCCGTGGGGCTCGAGGCCGAATCCGTCCCGGGTCGGGACGATGCGGAGATCGGATCGGGGCTGGGCCAGCCGGGCGGCCTTGGGAACCGAGACCGGGAACAGGACGGGCTCGCAGCCCTTGGTCGCCGAGGAGGTTATGCCCGAGGCGGTGAAAGCCCCCTGGGCGATGGTGTCCACGGTGCGGTAGGTGTCCCACATGGCGGGCAGGCCGGAGGGCTTGGAGGAGATTTCGGAGAGGGCCACCAGGGCCTGCAGGCGCACGTGGCCGTGGGGATCGTTTACGGAGCAATTGGCCCCGATGGAGGCGGCCGAGGCGGCGGTGCGGGGCATGGCCATGAGGGCGTTGCGGCGGACGCCCCAGGCCGGGTGCTTCAGCAGGTTGGCGAGGACGGCGTTCCAGGCCGTGTCCGCCGTGAAGCGATTGAGGCCGTGCAGGGTCCACAGGGCGTGGACGACGCGCGGGTTGTTGTCGACGGCATCCACCGAGCGGTCGGTCTCCAGGATCGGCCGGAGCAGGTCGCCCAGCTCCGCCGACCAACCCTTCTTCTGCAGCAGGCGCTGGGCGTGCAGGCGCCAGAGCATGTTGGGATTGGAGAAGGTGGCGACCAGCTGCGCCACCGAGGCGTTGGCGAGGTTGAGCACCGTCTCGGTCGAGCCGTCCGCCGGGGTCACGCGCCAGATGCGGGAATGCTTCTTCTCCCGGAGGTGGTTCGTCCAGGCCTCGCCGTCCCCTTTCGGGGTCGCGGGGTTGTGGAGGAAGAGGTAGTTGTACCAGTCGAGCACCCAGACGGCGCCGTCGGGCCCGGTCTTGGCGAGGATCGGGGCCACCCAGGCGTCGGTGGAGGCGATGAGGTTGGGAACCTTGTTGGGGGCGGGCAGGCGGTTGACCTTCCAGGTGCTGCCGGTGTTGCTTCCGTTGGTCGAGACCACCAGGCTGTCCTGGTTGCACAGCTTGGTGGCGCCTTCGCAGCTGAACGCGAAACGGTTCCAGTACTTCTGCGGAAGGAGGCGGGAGGTGTAGAACTGGAGGCCGGACACCGCCGAGGTGCGGCTGGTGAAGACGTTGTTGGTCTTGCCGGTGGAGCCTTCCCACATGTAGCGATCGCCGGTGAGGGGATAGAAGACCTCGCTGGCGGTGACCAAGGGGACGGCCTGGACGCCGCGCCGGACGGAATGGCTGAAGTAGATGGACGTGGTGGCGCCGCTCTGGAAGATCTGGCCGTCCTCCATCTGTCCGATGCCCCAGGCATTGGCCGGGCCCCCGGTCCAGGACTGGAACTGGGTGCTGCTGTGGCCGAGGGCGGTGTGCCGGAAGCGCCAGGACTTGCCCCAGCCGCAGTCGACGCCTTGCGTGTTGCAGCCCTTGCCGCCGGTATGGCCGTAGATCCAGTTGTCCAGGCCGTACATGAGGCTGTTGATGCCGCTATGGGTGTCGGTGTTGCCGTTCGGGCCCATGCCGCTGAAGAGGATCTGGGGCGTGCCGGACGTGTCGTTGACGTTGGGGAAGAAGGCCACGTAGGGGACCATGGCCACCACCACGCCGCCGTTCACCACCTCGATGCCCTGGGGCATGTTGAGGCCGTCCCGGAACACCTTGACCTTGTCCATCACCTTGTCGCCGTCGGTGTCCTCGAGGATGAGGATGCGGTCCAGGCCGCCCTGGAACTTCTGGTCGGTGACGCTGTTGGAGGCGGTGCGGATGATGTTGGGGTAACTGCGGGGTTCCACCGCCCACAGGCGCCCGCGCTCGTCGAAGCTGAAGTGCTGGAGGTAGTTGAGGCCCGGGCTGAGGCTCCCGGACATCTCCTCGGAGGCCCACAGTTCCGCCTTGAGGCCGGCGGGGACCTCGATGCAATTGGCGCTTTGCTGGGGCGTCAGGGCGGTCTGGATGGAACCCGTGCGGTATTGGCTCGTGGGGCTGGGCTTGACCGGGAATTGCCCCCAGTTCTCTCCCGAGGGCGCGTCGTAGCGGGCGGAGGGGTCGCAAACCCCGTTCTTGGTGATGGGCGCGGCCAGCGGAAGCGCGGCCAGGCACGTGGATATCAGGACGGCTGCCGGCGCGAGGCCGGAGGATGTGAGTCGGCGCAAATTCTCCCCCCTTTGAGATGCTGGACGATGGATCAAGGCGGCGCGTGTCCGCGCGCGAAAGCGGCCTGGACGGCGGAATGCCCCGTCCCCGCCGGCCGGCGGCGGCCCAGCGCGTCGAGTACCGGCTCCGCGCCAGCGCTCGCGGGACCGGCGGCGCCCGGACGGAGGGATGCGGGGCCGCGGGTGGCGGCATAGGCCCACAGCAGGGCCTGCACCAGCTGGTTCCGGTATCCGGGATCGTTCCATGCGCGGGTGTCGTGGCCGCTGCACGTGTAATAGACCCAGCCCTTGCCCTGGGGGCGCACCCAGGTCCACGGGGTCTTCTCGGCATTGGCCGTGGCCAGGATGGTCAGGTCCTGCTTGAGCAGGCGGTGCATCCGGCCCTCGTCCCAGGCCGTGGGAGGCTTGACGCCGGCCAGGGACGGATGCTCCGGCTTGACGATTGTGATGGCCGCGAGGTCGCTGCCATGCTCGGTATAGGACGCCCCGAGGAGCTCCGCCCAGCGGGGATTCTCCAGGTAGCTGCTGGTGGCTCCATGGGCGGCCACCACGCCGTGCCCGGCTTCCACCCAGGCGTACAGGGCGTCCTCCTGGGCCTTGGTGAGATCGGGCGCGCCGTCGGTCCTGCTGCCCTTCTTGGCGTTGTAGACGAACATCGCGTCGAAGCGGGCCAGGCTGTCGGGGTGGAGCACGCTTTCGTCGGTGCGGTAGGCGACCTGCATGCCGGAGCGCTCGAATACCGGCAGCATCGCATCGCGCATGGCGGCAGGATCGTGGCTGGTCGTGCCCCCGCCCAGGAACAGCACCCGGATGGGGGCCTGCGCGCGAACTGGCGCGGACACGGCCAGCGCCGCGGCCGCAAGCGCCAAGGCTGGACGCGATCTCGGTTTCAATTATCCCCCCCGCCCTGCAAGGACGGCTCGCGATCGGCGATGGAGGAATCTAGGCGATATTCTGGAGTTCGGCCCGGCGGATCGGAGTCTTCCGGCTCTCTAAATGGGAATGGCCGGAACGGCAAAAGTCGGCGGCCCGGATTCCTCCGGACCGCCGACCTGATGTCCCCCCTGCATCGACTGTCCCCCCATCATCGACTCGATGTCCCCCGGCATCGAGTGCCCTTGCGATTCCCGTGCCAGAAACCCGTCCACGGCATAATCGTGTGGATTGACCCGGGTTTTGGAGGAACATGGGTCTCTTGGCAAAAAGACTGTGTGGGACTTTGGTGCGTGGTGTAGATTGGGGTAAACACCAGACTGCATACCAAGTAAACAGTGGCAAGCCATCCTCTTACTTCCGGATCCCTCCCCGCCCGTCCTTTCCTGGTCGTAATCGCCGGCTCGGGCCAGGTGGCCCGCAGCGCGTCCCATGGCGGCGCGGACATGCTCATGGCCCTGAACGCCGGGGTGTTTCGCAATCAGGGCTTCGGATCCCTGCCCGCCCTCCTGCCCTTCGGGAACGGGAACCAGGCCACCTTGGGCCTGGTGAAGGAGCATATCCTGCCGGTTTCCGGGGGCTTGCCCGTGGTGGCCGGGGTGCAGGCCGGCGACCCCCGCCATCCGGTCGCGGATCTCTTCGCCGAATACGCGCGCCTCGGGGTTTCCGGCATCACCAACTGGCCCGCGGTGGGATTCCTGGACGGCGCCCTGCGCCATGCCCTGATGCGGGAGGGGCGCACCGTGGAGCGGGAGCTGGCGATGCTGATCGAGGCCCGCCGCGCCGGCTTCGCCGCCTTCGGCTTCGTGTTCACCCCCGAGGAGGCCCGGGCCTTCGCGGCCGCCGGCCTGGAAGCGCTGATCTTCCACATGGGCCTCACCCGGCAGGCCGACGACGTGCACGCCATGCGCGACCAGCTCCAGCTGAACCAGTCGCGCCTCAACGCCATGCTGGATGCGGCCCAGGCCGGGGCCGCGTCCCGGGCCTCCGGCCCCCGCGCCTCCGCGCACCGGCCGCGCTGCCTGGCCTTCGGCGGCACCCTGACCGAGCCCGACGACCTGGCCGAGCTCCTGCGCCATTGCCCGCTCGACGGCTTCGCGGGCGGATCGGTGTTCGAGCGCCTGCCCGTGGGCGGCATCCTGGACAGCACCGTGCGGCGCTTCAAGAGCGTGCTGCTGCGGCCCCCGGACCGCGCCGCGGCCGGGGGGATGGGCGCCATGCTGGGCCGCAGCCCGCGCATGCAGGAGCTCTTCGGGCTCATCCGCCGGGTGGCCCCGTTCGACGTGAACGTGTGCATCGAGGGCGAGTCCGGATCCGGCAAGGAGCTGGTGGCCGTGCACCTGCACAAGCTCAACCGCCGCGCCAACCAGCCCTTCGTCACCCTCAACTGCGGCGCCATCCCCGACACGCTGCTCGAGAGCGAGCTGTTCGGCCACGAGAAGGGGGCCTTCACCGGCGCCGACCGCCGCCGCCTCGGCAAGTTCGAGCTGGCCCAGGGCGGCACCCTGTTCCTGGACGAGATCGCCGACCTCTCGCCCCACGGGCAGGTGGCCCTTCTGCGGGCCATCCAGCAGCGCGAGATCACGCGCGTGGGCGGCGACCGGCCCATCCCCATCGACGTGCGCATCGTGGCCGCCTCGAACCAGAGCCTGCTGCGGCTCTCCGAGCAGGGCCGCTTCCGCCCCGACCTCTACCACCGCCTGAACAACGTCACCCTGCACGTGCCCGCCCTGCGGGACCGGCTCGCCGACCTTCCCCTGCTCATCGAGGACATCCTGGCCCGGCAGCAGGTGCAGCTCGGGCGCCGCATCTCCGGCGTCTCGCCGCGGTTCCTGGCCAAGCTGCACCGCCACGCCTGGCCCGGCAACGTGCGCGAGCTCCAGCACGCCCTGGCCCAGGCGGCGCTGCTCGAGGAGAACCTCGTCCTGGAAGGCATCCATTTCCAGCCCAGCCCCGCGGGGCTGTCCGCCGCGGGCGGGATCCAGGCCGCGCCCCTCGCCGGGGGTGCGCCGGCCGGGGGGCAGCCGGCAGCCCCCGATCCCCGTTTCCGCGCCCGGGCGCGCGAGGACTTCCCTTGGGCGACCGGG
>CBILQL010000332.1:0-6165 GCA_966238865.1 uncultured bacterium | reverse complement strand
TTCCTTGAGCGCGAGTATGTCCTCGGGGGTCAGAGCCTGCCGCTTGGCGATTTTCTCCGCGATGTCCGCGACGCGCTTAGACTCTTCCGAATAGCTCTCGTACTTGCTTGCTTCCGTCGCCAGTTTTCGGAGTTTCTGCGCTGCCTCAGGGGTAACTGCCGTCTCCGGTGTACCTCCTGGGAAAAGCCGCTCGGCATTGGCCCTCTGTACCTGGCGCTGGGCATAAAGGACAATCCCATCCGGGGAAAGCTTGGACACAATCGAGGCGGCTTGGATGGCCTGCCCCTGCTCGGTGAGTTTTTGGGAGAGGTCGCTGGCAACCCGAACCGCCTTCGCGTAATTGGCTTCCGCCTCCTGGGGATTGGTCGCCTTGAGGCGGTCGCCGGCCTCCTGAAGCCGCTTGATTAGGAGAATCCCTTTCGTGGTATGCTCGGCGCTCGGCTTCACCTCGGCCAAAACGTCTTCAATGGATTTCTCCAGGCCGGCCTCTTCAATTTCCTGGGTCGCACGGGCGACGCTCTGCTCATTGCCCTTTACCTCATAGGTCCGATTATCGCCGCCCGGGAGGTTGTTTTTCTCAAGGGTCTTGGGGAAACTCCGTTCCCGCATCTCCGGACCTTCAGGAGTCTGCGGCACTGCGCTTGGAGGCTCAGCGCCTCGGCTTGGGGGCACGGGGGCAGAGAGATCCCCCTGGGGAACAACGGTGGCGCGCTGGGAAGGCGCAGGCCAGGCGTTCGGCGCCTTGGCCGAGGGTTGGAAGGGGCCCATGGCCTGCGGGGCGCTCTGGGGTTCCCTGCCCGTTTTTGGAGTCAATTGGTCTAACTGAAGAACCCCGCCCGTTTCGCCTGGGCCTCCAAGGGCTTGGAGGGGGCGGATTCGGGAGGGGTCAAAGGTTGCGACGGTTCCACCCTCAAGCTCAACACGCACCCGGCCAAACGGGTTTCCCTTCACGACTCCGGGGACGGATTCGCCGTCGACATCCACTAGGACGGACTTGCCGACATAGTTGGAACCGTCCTCCTTGACGGTGGATGCGGAGAGCTCGGGCGTCTCGGCCTGGCCTTGGGCGGCCGCGGGCTCCGTTGCATTGCCGTTAAGTCGGGATACTGGAAATGGATTCCCCTCGGCGGCCTTTCCCTCGGCCGGCGCGGGAAGCTCCTGCGGTGCGGGGGCGGGCGCCTCGGCTTCGGGCCGGGTATAGGTGATCGAGCCGTCCGGGTTTTTCGTCCGGGTCCAACCTTCTTTAACAACCCAATCCCCGATCCGACGAAGGCGATGGGTCCAGCCGGTCCCGCCTTTCGCTCCGGGAAGAATGGTGAAGCGGCGCAGGGCGTCCCGATAGACGGTTTGCGAATTGCCGGCAGCAACAAATTCCCCTTGCCGATTCTGAAAGGCGAAATCAAGTCCCGGCTTTTCCAGGTTGACCCGCCCCTTGATGTCCCCTGCGTCAAATTCCATGAGGACCCCGCGGTTATCTCCCTGCCCCTTGGCCATCTCGGGAACCTCCGCAAGGTGATAGGCCCCCCAATCGGTCATCGTGTTGGTTCCATGGGGCAAAAACTCCATGGCCCGATCGATGTTCGTTTCTCGGTAAAGGGTCGGGGCGTACTCGCGCAGGAGGACGCGAGAATTTTCCTTGGGCAAGGTCCGGGGGCCTTCGGGCTCCGCTTGTGGGCTTCGCCCTTCGGCGGAAATCACGGTTTCCGCGCTGCGGGCGGGCTGGGAAGGCGAAGGCTTGGCGATCTCCGCTTCGGCCGTGCCCTGGGAGGGGTCCGCAGTCCGCGGGGCGCCTTGGGGCTCCTGGGCCGTGATGGCGTCGAAAATGTCCCCACGGGGGACAATCGGTTTCGCAGTTGGCCGCGTACCCGGCTCGGAGCTGCCGGCGGGCGTCTGGTAGTCCTGGGCGGGGAGGGGCTGCTCGGGCGGGATGTCGAAGCGGATCGGCTGGGGCTGGTCCGGCAAGGTGGGGTTGTACTCGATACGGCCGCGGGCCTGGGGGCTCGGGCCGCCCATGGCGCCGAAGCCCATCCCCATCCCGGCCCCCAGGAGGATGTTTTGAAGGGCCTGGGGGTCGCCGAGGTTGACTTGGCCGCCCTGGGCGAGCTGGGACATGGCCTCTTGTCCGGCGCTGGTGGCGCCGCCGAGGAGGCCGCCCGATGCAACCCGGGTTGGCAGGTTGAGGCCCACGGCCGCGGGCATGGCGCCGAGGAGGCCGCCGGCGAAGGTTCGGGAACCAGTCTCTAGGGGGACGAGGCCGTCCACCAAGCCGCCGGGCCGGGCCGCCTGCTCCGTCGCTGCAGATACAAACCCCTGGCCGGCCATGAGCAGGGGGACCAGCTCGGGGGCGAAGGGAGCCGTCGCGGCCGGGAGGGCGGCGCCGGCAAATTGCCCCATGGTCGCGCCTGGCTGCTCGCTCGCGTATATCGTCGGGTCGTAAACTCCGCCGGTCGCGCCGCGGGCCGCGCCCTTCACGAATCCGGATCCGAAGGTCAAGGGGTCGGGGCCAAGGAGTGGTCCCAGCTTGCCGGGCATGGCCTGGAGGTTTTCCGGGCTGCGGCCGGCGCTGTCCAGGTTGGGGCGTAGGCCCTCGGGGGGCCTGTAGTCGGAAAGGGACGGAAAGGCGCGCTCATAGGCCGCCGTTTCCTTCAGCTCCTTGGCGTAGTCCCCGGGCCGCGGCCTGCGGTCCTGGGGCTTCCCCTTGAGGTCGATTTTCCCCGGGCGGTATTCGTCAAGTGCGGGCAGGTCCGAAGGAGGAGCGAATGCAGGGGAAGCGGCGGGGTAGTTGCGACCTTCGCTGGCCACTTGGTCGAATACATCCCCATTGCTTTCTTCGAGGGTGTCGAAAATATCCCGTTTCAAAAGGCCCACCCATCGGTGCGCGCCATTTGACGAGCCCTATCCTTATCACCCCCTGCCCGCTGAAGGTATTCCCGTGCCTTTTCCGAGGACAACGACTTGGGTTCCGGTCGGGGCGAAGGCCCCTTTGGGGGGGTGCGCGCCTGATACCGCATGCGGTCTCGTTTCAACATGGCGAACTGCTTTTGAAGGCGGCCAACCTGATTTTGCCAAGCTCGATATTGCGCGAAGTTCGCCGCGTCATTCGGCGGAGCCGAGGCCTGCAACTCTTGGAACTGCCGATCGGTTTCGGCTATCATCCCGTCCAAGTCCTCGATGTTTCGGGCGAGGCCTTCGGGATCGTATTGGGAGGATCGCCCCCCAGCTTTGGGCGGCGGCCTATTCTCTCGCGCTTCCTCAAAGCGCGCATCATCCAAGTAAGCCCGAACCCCCGCGTCCTCGTAGACCCGATCATCCCTAGCACGGTCTATCATTTCACGGACAGTCGGCGGCTTGCCTGGCCCCATAACGGGCGGCGCCATTTCTTCCCCGTTCGGACCCATGCCGGGAGCGAAGTATGGCCGGGCGGGCTCAATTTCCTGCGGGGTTCCGCTCTTTGCCCAGGCCGTCCAATTGGACACGCGGGCGGCCTTGTCCTCTTCCGCCTTGCGCTTGCGCTCAGCCTCGGCTTGCTCGCGGCGATCCGCTTCGGCGCGGCGGCTTTCTTCCTGTGCCTGGCGTAAGGCAAGATCCTGCGCTCGCTCTTCCGCCGCCTGTTCTCGCTCGGCACGGGTGCGTTCCATGCGCCGGCGAACCATTTCCTGGAAAATATCCTGGCGGGATTTTTGGAAGGTATTCACATCCGCTGCGGTTTGCCTAAGGCCGGTGCCAACAATCTCCCAGTGGTTCACAGGCGGCCCCCATAGGCGCATGTCACAAAAATTCTGCCGGTACCCAATGCCATGAAAGCCCCCAAGATTGCGTGTGCCGCTTCCTTGAAGGTATCACAGCAGAAAGCCGATTTCGCCGCAGAGTCGGACGGTACCCCACTTAGCTGCGCAAAAACTTATCAGTTATATTTATGAGAGTCGTGATCCGCTCGGACGGCCCGTATTTATTGGCTGCGGGCCCGATGTAGCGTCACAGTTGGCGAGAAATTCTGAAGCGGATTCCTCGCCAATTAGGTACAATTTCTGTGCAGGTGTTATGAAAAAAACATATCCAAGAGATTCCATCCTCTATGCCTCGGAAGAGGAAAAACGCGACGTGAAGCGATATGCCAAGCGATGCGGGGTTTGCGTGAGCTCCCTGGGCCGCTTGCTCCTTCTGCAGGCGGCCCGGGAAGGATGGAGCGTCGGGGTCCTCCGCTACCCGCGGCCGGCCTCACCGACAACCGAAGACAAGGTATAGCCCTCTTTTTATAGCTTCCGGAAACTTATTTCCGCGTCGGGCCTTCTACGTTTAGGAAAACCTTTGTCCAGCGCTCCAGCGAGTGCCATTAGGGGCCCGTTTCCCGACGACTAACCGATCAATAACCGAGCTCGAATCGCGGGAAAATCTCGAATTAATTCCGCCAGGAGGAATGCGGGTGTCGGAATGGGTTTTCCGATTTCCCACCCCTGTAGGGTCTTGGTTGCCACTTGGAGCGCCCCGGCCATTTGGCGCTGTGATAGCCCGAGGCCTGCCCGGATTTGTTTGAAGCACTCCATTCTGGTCTTAAGTCCGTGAGCCGTCAGATCGCTTTGCACTTCCACAGAACGTCCTCCCTATCTGCTCAATTTGAGTATGCGTCTAAAGGCCCCCCCGGGACCATCCTTGCAAAGACCCGCACAGCCTCGTTATGCCAGTACTTGCCAGTAGTTGAATCCCCCGAAACATTATCATTTGCTATCACCCAAATTCCGGAATTTTTTTTCGCATCAGCTCTTTTAAGGGCTTCGGAAAACCTATAGGTCGGGGGTTTTATACACCTCGAATGAAGCTGGAAATGGAAGAACTTTCTCGGCGTCAACAAGGTAGAAGAAATAGTCATCGCCCTCTTTGAGACCCGCCCCCATCTCCAAGGTTATCAAAAGCATGACTGGCCGAATGGAATTGTCGTTCTCGGTCCAACCCGTTTGGGCGTCATCTGCACCGAAAGCGTTTTGGATGGATCGAAGTAAGGACTTTCCATCCTCCAAGGTATACTTGGTCGCCCAATCCTTGATGAAAAACTCTTCTGGGTTGGGGACCATGGAGGGGGTGCCGTCTGTCATTCGAACGCCATGGATGAAATATCGCGTTGGTGTACTCATTTTGAGCAGCCTTCTTTCCGCAAAACCCACTTCGAAAAAATATAGACGCCTTCAAAGCATGCACGGAGCTGGATTACCACCTGCCGGCCCCCTGCAATATCGGCGACCAATGCGGGTGGAATCTCCGGATGAAAGGAAACCCATCTGGGGCGCCTTCCGGCCGCGGAAAACTCCTGGTGCAGGGAAGAGAGGGCCCGATCCGCCCAAGGGCGTTCTACGGCCCCGCAGGCCCTTCCCTGGGCTTCCGGCCACTCCCGCTCGGCCTCGGCCTTTCGGATGAGCTGCCCCCGGTAGAAGGTGAAGAACTCCAGCCGGCACATTTCCACGGCCTGGGTATCCCCTGCCCCGCTTGGTTTCATTTCCTCCCCTATCCCCTTTCGGGCGTGCGGCGGCCATGATGCCTTTGGAAAAGGCACCCTCGAATTAGCTGAACCTACGTCCGCCCCGGACACCCGGTTTATGTCGGGGTGTACTCGGATGCGTACTCGCCCAGGGGGTACAAGCGTGTAGCAAGAGGGTTCATGCAGGATCCGCCCGAAGGGCATTACCGCCTGAATTCCAGGGATTACGGGGAAAATGGGGCCGCGGGCGAAGGGGTGGCAAAGGCTCCCCTCCCATTCGCAATGAGAAGGCCAGCGGTTCGACTCCGCTTAGCTCCACCAGAAAACCCTCCCTAGCGGGAGGGTTTTTTGTTGCGATTCCCTGTCTTAAAGGATATGTCACCGTTGAAGATTGTCGATAGGTCCCGCACCTAGGGACTCAGGGTGTATTGCACCGTGTTGAAGGAGCCGTTTGTCCGCCCCGCGATTTCCACCTGCCCCGATAGGCTGAATAGATATCCGCAGAGGGGCAGCCCACGAACAACTGCGCCGCCCTCAACCACCATGGATCCACCGGATCCGGCGGCAGGAACTCGGAAGCGTTCCTCTTCCTAGTTGCTTCCGAGTAAATCCGTGATCCGCCGCCCCGGCAGGCGGAAGGGCTCAGACGAAACGGCTGGCCATCAGGAAGTGGATGAGGATGGAGAGAAGGTCCT
>CBILQL010000331.1:0-6167 GCA_966238865.1 uncultured bacterium | reverse complement strand
GAAGCTCATCGTGGATCTGTTCTACCAGGGCGGCCTCAGCTACATGCGCTACTCGGTCTCGAACACCGCCGAGTTCGGCGACATGGTCACCGGCCCGCGCATCATCACCCCCAAGACCAAGTTGGAGATGAAGAAGGTGCTGAAGGAGATCCAGAACGGCAAGTTCGCGAAGAACTTCCTCGGCGAACTGCAAAGCGGCGGCAAGAACTTCCGCGCTTGGGAAGCCAAGGAGAAGAACCATCCCCTCGAGGTGGTGGGCCGCAAGCTGCGCAAGAACATGAAGTGGATCGAGTCCAAGGAAGTCTGAAAGACCTCCCGAAGTCTGACGGTCCGCAACGTCTGAGGGCCATGGAGCTACGCTCCTCGGCCCGGAGGATCTACCCATGGAATCCCCCCTGTTGCGTTCGGAAAACTCGCTGCTGCTCCTGGTGGATATCCAGGAGCGCTTCCGGGCCTCCATCCCCGGCTTCGACGGGGTCGTCCGCCGCTCCGCCATCCTGGTCAAGGCCGCCGCCCGCCTGGGCGTCCCCGTCCTGGCCTCGGAGCAATACCCCAAGGCCCTGGGATCCACGGTGGAGGAAATCCGCCCCCTGCTTCCCGACCCCCCCGCCGTATTCCCCAAGCTCTGCTTCAGCGCTTCCGGCTGCGAGCCGCTGATGTCCCGCCTGAAAGCTCTTTCCTCGCCGGGCGGCGGCTTCGGGTTCGGGGCCCGTCACGAAGCCCCAGCGTCCTCCCGGCGCCAGGTGGTGCTGTGCGGCGTGGAAGCCCATGTCTGCGTGCTGCAAACCGCCCTGGAGCTCCAGGCCGAAGGCTTCGCCGTGCACGTCGTCGACGACGCGGTGGCCTCCCGCGCGGACGGCGATCGCCTGGCCGCCCTGGGTCGCATGGCGCGGCACGGCGTGGACCGCGTCACCTCGGAGATGGTCGTCTTCGAATGGCTGCGCGAGGCGGGCACGCAGGAGTTCAAGGAACTCCAGGCCCTGATCAAGTAGGAACGGCGAGCCGATCCCGGAAGAATCCGCGCAGGCGCTCCAGCTCCTCCACCTCGCGCATCTGCCCTGGCTGCACCATCCATTCCGGGGGATCCCCGGGATCCCGCGCGTCCGGATCCGGCGGCAGGGAGGGATGCACCATCAGCTCGTATTCTGTGTCCGGATTCGCCAGCACGGCTTCCAGCGCCTCCCGGTTCGCCTCCACCGTGAAGCAGGTGCTGGTCATGAACCCCAGCAGCCGGCGCCGATCGCCGGGTTCCTTGCGGCCCCGCGAGGCGTGGGCGCGCAGGGCGGCCAGGGCCTGGAAGCCGGCCCCGAAGGGGAACTTGTGGAACAGGGCGCGGCGCAGCGATTCATGCGGGACGCGCAGGCGGGGGATGCCGAATTCCTCCTGCAAGGTGACGGCGACGGGCCAGATGCCCGGCAGCACGTGGAGATGCTGGTGGCTGTCGAGATGGGCGATCCTCTCCGGGCCGCCGAGGTATTCCGCCAGGGACAGGATCTGCGCCTTCCATTCCCGGTAGACCCGCTCGGCGGGATATCGGCCCTTCAGATAGAGCGCGAGGAAATCCCGGAAATGGCCCGGATGCTCTTTCAGTCCCGGCAGCCCTGCGGCGGCCCCTCGCGGGGCGTCCGGAGGCGGGTCGAGGAAGGAGAGATGCGCGCCCACGCGCGCGTCCGGGTGGCGCGCGATCAGGGACTCGAGCAGGGCGCCGTGCCAGGGGTCGGAGAAGGGCAGCACGGAGAAGGAATTGACGAGGCCGCGCTCCACGCACAGGGCGACGGCACCGGAGGCGCGGCGGTGGAGGCCGAAGTCGTCGGCGTTGATGAGGAGGTTGGCGGGGATCAGGGGGCGCCTGCCTGGCGGTGGAAACGGAGGATGGTGGAGGGGTTCCAGGTCGGGAGGTGTTCCACGGCGCAACCCAGGGCGAGCCGTCCGGCCAACTCCCGGTAGGCGTCGAAAGGCATCGCGCCGTTGATGGTTCCGGAGTCGCGGGTCCGGCGCAGCAGGCGCACCATGATCCATTCCTCCGCGACCGCGCGCGCGCCCGGCCATCCCGCGGGCGGGTCCATGGTCTTGATCACCACGGTGCTGCCCCGCTCCGGCGCGAGCCGCTCCGCGCACCATTCCAGTAAGCGGCGCTGGAGGTTCCAGGGGAGAAGGTAGAGCACGTCCAGTAACACGATGTTGCCGAAGGGGCCCCGCAGGTCGTCCATGGCCGTCACGTCCCCGCTACGGAACGCCTGCCGTCCGGCGCCTGGCGCGCATCCGCCGGCCAGGGCGATTTTCCGCTCGTCGATGTCGGCGCCCAGGTAGGCGAGGTCGGGCCGCTCCTCCTCCAGGTACCAGGCCAGGTGGCCGAACCCGCAACCGACGTCGAGCAGGGTGTCCCGGCCCGTCAGGTGCTTCAGCAGGGCGTCGTAGGGGCAGAGGTTCAGCCGCCCCCGCATGTGCCAGCGCTGGAACGCGGAAGCATGGGGGTAGCGGGAGACGATGCGGTCGACGGCGGCCTTGGCCAGCATTCCGGGCTCAGCAGATCCCGGACTGGCATGGGGAGAAGGTCATGGGCGTCCTCGAGACAGATTCTATTACTGTCCCGGCGGGGATGCCAGGGTCCGGGTCCGGCTGACCGGGACCGCAGAGGGTTACTTGCCCAGATCCGCGGCGGAAATAGCCTTCTTGGCGTAGCCTTTGGGCACCTCGAAGCGGGACGCGTCCACGCCGCCCTGCTTCACCGACTTGATCACGGCCTCGGAATGAGGCTTGCCGCCCTCGAAGACCACGGCCTTGGCGGGGGGGCCCTTGGGGGCGCCCGAGGCGCCGTCCTGGGGAAGCATGAAGCGCAGATCCTTGGCCAATTTTTCGAAGGGCTTGGACATGTTCATGAGGGAGCGGTAATCCGCGTCCGAAAGGCCCAGCGCATCGGGTTCGACCGAGCAGATTTCCGCCTTCTTCTTGCCGTCCACCAGGCAGTCGAATTTTTCGCAGCTCCAGGTTCCCACCTTTCCCGTCCCCGTCTTCTTGTAGGTCGCCTTGCCGTCCCCGGAGTAGCCCATGTTCTCCTTCATCATCTTCTCCATCGCGGACCGCTGCTCGGGCGGGAGCTGGGCGAGCTGCTCGAGCATGCTCTTCATGGCGGCGTCCATGGAGGCGGCCATCGATTCCAGGTCCTTGAGGGTCATCTCGCTGTAGGTCTTGCGATCGGAGTCCAGGATCCAGAACAGGCCCTTGTCGGCGCGATAGATGAAGGCGCTGCCCGGGGAGGAGGAGGTCTCCATGCGCACCTTCTGGTCGTCCAGGGTCACGGTATAGGTGAAGGCGGGCTGGGAGCCGTCGAGGGTCTTGTGCTCGCCGGTCAGGACCGAGGCGGCCCGCGCCTCGGGGACCGCCGCGAGCAGGGCGAGGAGGACGGCGGAGAGGAGGGCGCAGAGGATGCGCGCGGGGCGCAAGGCGCCGGAGGCGCTTCGGTGCCGTGAAATCCAGGCGGGTGAAGGGATGGTGGCCGGCGCGTGGTTGGCATACATGGCGATACTCCCGGATAACGGCACGATGGCCGGAACGACGAGGCTGGGGGTCCCGGTCAAGATAGCTATATTTTGCCCCGACATTATTCCCATCCCGAGGTTATTCCCATGAAGACATACAAGGTGGCCGTGCTGGCCGGCGACGGAATCGGACCCGAAGTCATGGCGGAAGCCGTGAAGGTGCTGGACAAGGCGGGCCGCAAGCACGGGTTCTCCCTGGAATACCGGCACGCCGACGTCGGCGGCTGCGCCATCGACAACCACGGGGAGGCCCTGCCGGCCTCGACCCTCAAGACCTGCGAGGAGAGCCAGGCCATCCTGTTCGGTTCCGTGGGCGGCCCCAAGTGGGAGAGCCTCCCCCCCGAGAAGCAGCCGGAGCGGGCGGCCCTGCTGCCCCTGCGCAAGCACTTCAAGCTGTTCTGCAACATGCGTCCCGCCAAGGTCTACAAGGACCTGGCCGCCGCCTGCCCCCTGCGCCCCGACATCGTCGGCGACGGGTTCGACATCCTCTGCATCCGCGAGCTCACCGGCGGCATCTACTTCGCCAAGCGCCCCGGCAGCAAGGGCCGCGAGGGTTCGGGCCCCGAGGAGCGGGCCTGGGACACCAAGGAATACACCCGCGCGGAAATCGAGCGCATCGCCCACAAGGGCTTCCAGGCCGCGCGCCTCCGCCGCAAGGTCCTCACCTCCATCGACAAGGCCAACGTCCTGACCAGCATGGTGTTCTGGCGCGAGGTGGTCACCCAGGTGTCAAAGCAGTACCCGGACGTGAAGCTCAACCACATGTACGTGGACAACGCCGCCATGCAGCTGGTGAAGTGGCCCCAGCAATTCGACGTGATGCTGTGCGGCAACATGTTCGGCGACATCCTCTCCGACGAATGCGCCATGATCACCGGCTCCATGGGCCTCCTGGCCTCCGCCAGCCTCTCCGAGAGCGGCTTCGGCCTGTTCGAACCCGCGGGCGGCACCGCCCCGGACATCGCCGGCAAGGGCATAGCCAACCCCATCGCCCAGATCCTGTCTGCCGCCCTGATGCTGCGCTACGCCTTCCAGGAGGAGGCCGCGGCCCGCGACATCGAGGAGGCGGTGGCCTCCGCCATCGGCCGGGGCGTGCGCACCGCCGACATCGTCGCGGGCAGCGGGGCGGCGCCGGTCGGCACCGCCGCCATGGGCGACGCCATCGCAGCCTCCCTTGCCTGAGCTGCCCGACGGCGCCGGGGGCGCGCCTCCGCAAGGCGGCGCTTCCCCGCGCCGCTTCCTGCTTCCCGCATTCCGCATCCTCCTCACCGTCGCCGTGGTCGCCGCGGTCGCCTGGTACGCGTTCCGCGAACGGGAGGCCTGGCAGGGGGGATGGGACTTCGCCTGGGGCTGGCTCGCGGCGGCCGTCCTGCTCGCGCCTCTCGTCGTCCTGGGTCGCGCCTGGAAATGGCGGCTGGTGCTGCGCCCCCTCGCGCCCTCTGTTACCTACGCCCAAGCCTTCGCCAGCTATCTCGGCAGCCTGCCCCTGGGCCTCGTGACCCCGGCGCGGATGGGGGAATACTCGCGCGGGATGTTCCTGCCGCAACCCGCCGCCCGCGGCATGGCGGGAGCGGGCCGCGTCCTCCTCGACAATTGGACCGACTTCCTCTCCACCCTGGCCTGGGCCCTGTGCGGCGCCGCGGTGCTCTGGGACTGGACGGGGCTGGCCGCGGGCGCGGCGCTGTTGCTGGTCTTCGCCCCCATCGGACCCTGGCTGCGCCTCGTCCGCGGAGCGGCGGCGCGGCTGCCTTCCCGCGGCGGGATCAAGGAAATCCTGTTGCGGGGGATACCGGCCCACAGCCAGATCGGCGCCGGCAGCCTGTCCCGCGCGACTGCCGCCGGCGTCCTGGTCTACGCCGTCGAATGGGCGCAGCTCGACTTCCTGCTCCGCTTCCTGGGCGTCGAGCCGCCCGGATTCATGACCCTGGGAGGCCTCTTGGCCCTGGTGGCGCTGGCCACGTCGGTGCAGGTCACCCTGGCCGGCCTCGGCGTGCGCGAGGGCGTCGCCGTGTACCTGCTGGCCCAGGTCGGGCTCGATCACCGCGCCTCGGTGCTGGCCACCTTCGCGCTCTTCTTCCTGAACCTGGTGCTGCCGTCCCTGGCGGGGCTGGCGGTGAAGCCGGTGGCGGCGGCCGAGGCGGAGATGCCGCGAAGCTTTCCGCGGGAATCGTGAAGCGGCAGGACGAATCGGCGTAGTAGAGCCAATCATTTGTGCCGGGTGCTTGATTCGCCCCATGCCCCCGACGCCCACCCCGATGCCCAGGAACCCCTGAAGTCACCATTCAAAATGGTGCTTGATTCGCCGTACCATACCGCATACCTTCCCCATTGGCGGAAATACCGCCTTACCCGTTGGCGGAGAACCGCCATGCCAAAAACGCCGTACCAAAATACACCGAGGAACGATTATGAATATGTTCGGAAAAGCCGGGCTGGCGCCGATGGTGCCTCTGGCCCTGATAGGATGCATGCAAAGCCAGACGGCCGCCCCCACTCCGGAAGAGAGCCCTTCCATCCAGGACTTCACCCTGGCTGACCCGGCCTGGGTTGACAAGGAGCACTTCGAAAGGCTGCGGCCGGTGGAAATCAGCTGGCCCGACGGCGACCAGCCTCGCGGGTTGCTGCAGG
>CBILQL010000330.1:0-6177 GCA_966238865.1 uncultured bacterium | reverse complement strand
GCGAACTCGATCGGCGCCGATGAAAGCGCCGTAGCCTTTATCAAAATACTTGATCTAGAACCCAATTCCCAATTTTGGCTCAATTTTAGAGTTACAATTCCAAAAATTTCCCTTTAAAATTGCCATTTCTACGTTTTTTGAAGGTACTCTGCGCGATACCTCTCCCAAGACCAATCTTACAACATTCGACCAACGTATGTCCTCTTCTTCTCTGTCCGGATAGCGCCAGAACTTACCTATTGCCGACTTATTGAACAGATGGGGCAACGCTTATGTTCATCATACCTAGAATTCCGGTAATCCCCATCACACCCCGCCCGGGGCCTTTCGATACCTTCATAGGCCTGGACCCCAGCCACCTACCACCGAGGAATTATTAGCCGCCTTGCGGGCTCTAGAGGCCCGTAAGCGGCATTTGGATGCCAGAAGGTGGGAGTGGGTAGGGCGGATAAGGGAGGAGATGCAGCGCCAGGCGGAATGGAAAAACCCCTAGCGAAGCCAGGGGTTTCAATCAAAAAGCGGAAGATTGGTGGCTACTTTGAACGCGCCTCAATTGTGCCGTGAAGGGTAGTTTCCTTGGCCGCAAAAATGAAGGTCGACGAGTCATGCCCCTCCTCGTGGACCATGGCCTGGACAGGCTCGTAGACTTCCATCCCGGGCATCGGCACCAAGAAATGACGAATCAAGTCGTCGCTCCACCCGAGGTGCTTGAGAGATTGTGCTTTTTCGTCCATTTCAGGCTCCGGATTTAGGTTTAGTACGGAAGATGGCGTATGAATTCGAGATAAAAATTTTGCTCAATGCGGCCTGGTCAAAAAAGTAATACCCCAATGCCCAAATTCGGCGAATGGCCCGCGAAAAACCTGGGACCGATTCGGGGTGTTCAATGAGGATTTTACAGATTGTGCGGGCGTCCTGTCGAGAAATGCCGTTCCCGTGCGACTTCCAGAAGGCGTGGTCGCACAGCTTATTTGCTGCAAGTTCAGCCCGGGCAAGGCGTTCCGGCTCGGAGATGGCCTCGCCGGTCTCCAACCGGTTGGTCCAGCTCTTAAACTTGTAGTCCTTGAGGTAGGTTTTCACCAACTCTACCGAATACTGGCTCATCCGGATGGCGTTTCCCAGTTCCTTGCCGTCGATGCGGCTGAGCAACTGGATGTCCGCCCAGTCGGGCTGCTTCCCTTGGTCGAGCGCCTTCTGGCCCTTTTCCTGGATGTGCTGGATCATGGCGAAGATGCCCTGGGCAGGGAGGAAGTTTCCATCCCGACCCGGAACCTGCGGGTCGATGGGGCCGATATAGGCCCTCTCATCCATCCAAATCTCATTGCCAGACATGGCCCAGATCGTGCCGGCGCTCATGGCTACCGATGGAAGGACGAAGGACACCTTTTCAAAGCGCGGCCGGAGCGCATTCACGAACTTGGCCACCTGTTGACCAGACCCGCCCCCAGTCACGATCATCAAGTCGATTTCCTTTTTTTCCGCGGGCACCGCAGCGACCATTTCCGCAAAAGGGATGTCGTCGGTGGCGTCGATGCTCGTGCTTCCAGGAGCCGGCTTGATAGTGTTAGCCAGGTAGCAGAGGAGGGGGCGGCCCCGCAGATTTTCATATTCTGTGATTGCCCTGCGAAACTCAGTCTTCACGTCCAACCCGTCCGCCACGCAATCCACTAAACTCGCGTACTCGCGGCCGTCTTCCATCACGTCAAGGAGGGACTTCACCATTTTTCGGTTGAGTTGAATCCCGGATGCGAATTGTTGACCGGGCTTATGTTGTCTCCCCGTCACCGGAATATACGGGCCCGCATTTTTTTTCGACATGGATCTCCTTCAGAACTCATGGTAACGTGGTCGGTTTGGAAGTCGGTGGTCCAGATGCCAGGGTAGGTGGGGGTCACAAGGTGGTCTCATGTGGAGCGGCGGGAAGCGTTGGCCAGAAGCCCAATGCCGACGCCGATGATGGGCCCCGTCACCTTCCATGCATTTTCAAAGCCGATCCATGGCACTGCACCTGCGGCAAAGGTCATCACGGCCATCACCACCAAAAAAATCAGTACCATCTTCATGCGGCCATCCTCGCGCTCCGAGTGGTGTACTTGAAGCGCACCCTCCTCAGTCTTGATTCTACTCATCAAGGTAGCACGTTCGAAGGAATCCGGGCTGCCTTTCCCTTTCTTGAGCTGAAACTGTTCGTTTACTTCAGGGTAGGCCATTGGGGAGCCCCAGATGGTGAAGGGAATGAGTCCACATATTTCCACAGTGATTACAACCGACGATGATTGATGGGATTACTGGGACGTTGAAGCGAATATTGGTGAACTCTTCATTCAAGGGAATGGGCGTCGCTCCCACGATTTCAAACACTTCTTTCCCGCATCTTGGGCAGGGCTTGTTCGCGCCCTTTGCTTGCAGAGCTTCGATGATCTTCTTGGCTTGCTCTTCAGTCATTCGGCTCCCCTTGCTCCCCCTGGTGCCACTCCGATGTGACTTCAACTCTAGGCATTTACTTCCCCTATTGAACCGTTCTTTTCGGCAAGTCGATGTTGTAGCTGGTCGAAAATCCCCCGTAATATCGGAATGATCGTCGGGGTTCATCGGGCTTTTGGGGGCCCGGGCCCCAGCCTGGTTGCAAACCTGGGCGCAGCCGGCCCCGGCCTCCATCCCTCCTTAGGCATCGCGCACCCGGTCAATAAACCTTTTGCGTTTCCCAAAGCGCCCTTGCCCTGGTGCAGGTGGCGCCACCCACTTCCGGGCCGCCGGGAACTTGGTGAGCACCTGAAGGAGCGTCCAGGCCGTGGGGTTGACCAACATGGTTCCATCCTCCCAGGCGTAGAGCGTGCGAGGGGGGACACGCAGGAAGGCCGAGGTGTCCACGATAGACCACCCCAGGGCCTCGCGCATAGTCTTGAAGCCGGCAGCGGCATCCTGGGCATCCTCGGGCCTCTCTGTGGCCTTCTCCCCTATTGGTATGACCGTAGGAGACGGTTCCGACGCAGTGCCGGTAACCGGCTTCCCCTGCCCTTGCAGGCTGCCCAGCATATCCGCCAGGCGGTCCCCTGTCCGCTTATCGGCCATCACCCAAACGATGCCCAATAATACCGGAAACCTCAATGGTCAGGCATTGACCGCCTCAAATCTAGGCGAAATTCCGGAGGTTGGATTTTGGTGGTATTTTGTTGTAAGCTTCCATATAATGGCGACTTACATTTCCATAATTCGCATAATATCCAATTATGTAAACTTGATTCCCGCCTGAACCCGTCCGCATCCTGATATGCCATCTGGCTCGCTGCGATAGATTTAGCATCCAACAGCCCCCGGCATCTGCCGGCATTCAACCTTAGGTGACACCATATCGCCCCCGACAACGGAGGTAAGCGATCGCGCCATAGGATTCAGAAGTGGTTGAGGTGGAGAGAAGGAAGGAAATATTGCAGTAGTAGTAGAACTAACCTAGACTTCCCCACCATGGTAAGCCAGCAAAGCTCCTGGGATGGCATGACCACTTGGATATCGGAGTCCATTGGGAGCTACATCCTAATTGTTATTGCATTGGCGGTTGGCGCCGCAATCATTCAGGCCGTGAGGCTGGCGGGTAAGGCGCGAGCAGATATTCGGGAAAGGAGGGAATCTCCAAAGCGAATACTGTTTGGCCTACTCTCTACCTATGCCAAATGGGCTTTTGCCCTGGCATTCGTTGTCGGTCTAGTCGTGGCCGCTGGTGGAGTCGATTAGGGCTTTGCAGCCCGGAGCGCACGCTTTACATCCCACGTTACAAACGAAACTCCCTTATCTCGGAGGAATCTTTCCCGGGCTCGGTTGGCCGCCTCGTTAACCAGTTTCGCCAGGGCCGCCTCTTGCTCCTCGAATGTTTTTTCCTTCATCGCCTCAAGGTCGAGCGCCTTGAACCTGGTTTCCGTCTCCTCACCCATGAGGCGCTGTAGCTCCTGGACTTCGGTACCCGAAAGGTCTAGCGTTTTCGCGGACATCTCCGCATCCGTGTACTTCAGTTTCCGCGGCGCCACCTTGGGGAATTGCTTCGCGCGCCCCTCCGCCTCATAGGGCGCAAGGACCAATTCGACCACGGGATCAAACTGGTACTTAGCCACAAAGGCCGGGTTTAGGAAGACATTGAAAAGCGTATTTGTACCGCCCTGGTAGAGCTCGCGCGGATTCTTGCCCAAGGTCTTATATGCCTTGGGCAGGGTATTCGCCACAAAGGGAAGTCGCGCCGTCGCCTTATTAATCGCATGCTGGAGCGGGTTGGGGTTATAGGGCTCCGGGATGGAGTTGTCCGACGCTTGGCGGATCTGGTTGAGAATCCCCGGCATGAAGGATGCGGGAACGCCCTGGAGGATGCGCCCAAGGCGCTCCATCTTGCTCGTATTCTCATTCCCGCCGAACAGGTCCGAGAGTCCGCGGAGAAAAGGCTGCTCCGCAAATGCTTCTACCCCCGCCTCCAAGCCGGCAAGGCCGACATTCATAGCGCCGCGCACGGGGTCCCGGCCTTGGCTTACTTCCTGATTCATGGTTGCCGCGACGGCGATAGATTGGGAAAGGGGTTGAGCCCAATCATAGGACGCGAGCAAATCCCCGCTCTGTTTCTTTAGCTCTTCTGTGCGGAAGCCCCCGCGGGCCCAACGTTCGAGAGCCGAAATATTGACCTGGAAATTCCGCTCACCAGTCTGCTCGCCCTTGAAAGCGCGCACTTCCTTATCTTTCTCTGCCCGGCCGCTTAATACGCCATGGCCGGCCAGGTAGTACCCGAGGCCCGTAAACCCAAGGGTCCCGGTAATGGCACGGGATAAAGCCAGCTCGATCTCTCGGATGTTTCTCTCCCCACCTTTCAAGATGGGCTCGGCCACCAAGTAGGCCGAACGCACAAAGCCAGCCGGGCTGTAGTCCATGGCCCGAAGGAAAATATTCGCCGGGGTCTTGGGATACTTCAAGACGAAATCCCCAAGGCCAAATCGGGGGTTATCGATCTGCCAAGCATAGGTCGCCTTATTCATTCCCTGCTTCACGCTCTGGGCCATCTTGGCTAAGGCAGTTTCATCCTGGAAGGTCACATATTTTCCGTAGTCGTCCGCGATCTGCTGGATCCGCTCGTCGGCGCCAGCGATGAATTTCCGGGTAAAGGCATCGCGCTTTTCCGGTGGGACGTTCCGATTAATGGCCTCGAGGGTTCCGAGCTCGCCCAAGGCTTGATTTTTCGCCCGCATATACCCGGCATAGTCGAAAGACTTAAGCTCCACCCCCATTAGGCGCTCGAGGTAGAAGAGGGGATTTTTCCGGCTGTTGAATGCGGGCGGCGCCAGGTCGAATTTTGACTGAATCCCCATCGGGTTTACGCCCTTGGCCGCGCCCTTGGCGCCCTGGAGCCAATGCCGCCAATAGTCCCCTTGGCCGGCAGTTCGGAAGGTGATCGCGCGCTCTCCGCCCGTGATTTTGGAGCGGGCCCAATCAATAGGCGTTGCAACGTATTTATTGATCCGCTCCATCCGAAAAAACAACTCATTGCCGACGACGTTTCGCACGGCTGTTTTTGGATTCAGGAGTTGGGCCATAGTCTGAGCCGACGCGATACGCTGTCCAAGGCTCGGCGGGGTGAGCGCCTGGAGAGCGGCTTGGAGCTCTTGGCTTGCCTCTATCTTTGCGTCTCCGGAAAGGCTTTCGATGTGCTTCGCCATTTCCCCGAGGGCCTCCGCCTGGTCGGCGCCGAGGCGGGTATCCGTTTGGATTTTCTCGATGATTGAATTGATAGCCCGGGCGTTGGCCGCAAGCTTGGAGGCGCGGGCCCGCTCGGTGTTAAAGAGAATCATGGATCGCTTATAGATGCGGCCCAGGTGCGGGCGCAACTCCTCCCCGAAGTCGCGGACCATCTGCGCCGACCAATCGGAGAATTTTACCCCGGCCTTTGCGATCTTGGACGCGCCGATAATGGCAAAGTCGCCGAGGTCGTCCAAGGGGATACCCGAATAGAGACGATATCCGCGAGCCTTGAGGCGGGCCCGGGCTTCTTGCTCCTTTTTCTCGAGGCCATCAATTAGTACGTCCTTTAGGCTCCTTTTCTCGGGCGGCTTCGGCACGCCCGGACGGCGGGGGGGCTTGGGTGCGGCGGGGGGGCCCTCCTCCCCACTCCGGGGTGTGATTTTCTGCCCGTATTCCTTGAGCGCGAGT
>CBILQL010000329.1:0-6210 GCA_966238865.1 uncultured bacterium | reverse complement strand
TGCCCGGTTCCGCGCCAGAAAGCGTCCGCGAACATGACGGAGTTCGAGAACAACCCATACGCCCTGGACACGAAGAGCCGCCTCGACACGCTGAGCTGGTACCTGCTGGCCACCGGCATCATGTGCATCGTCGCGGCGGCCCTGTTCCTGTTCCTGCGGGAGATCCGCTACCAGGACTACGTGCTCAACGGGGTGGTTCTCGGACGCTACCTGCTCCTCGGCGGAGCGGTCCTGTATGTCGTCGGCCGCGGCCTCTCCTATTACGGGAAGTTCCGTAAGAGGCAGGCGCGCGGCCGGGAGTAGGATGATCGAGGTCGAAGGCCTCCGCAAGGTTTACCGCATCGGATTCTGGCGCAAGCCCGTCTGCGCCCTGAACGGCGTCTCCTTCAAGGTGGGCGAAGGCGAGCTGTACGGCTTCATCGGCCCCAACGGCGCCGGCAAGAGCACCGCCATCAAGATCCTCCTCGGGCTGCTGATGCCCGGGGAGGGCCGCGCCACCCTCATGGGCCTGCCCGCCGGCACGCCGGCGAGCCGCGCCCAGGTGGGTTTCCTCCCCGAACAGCCGTATTTCTACGACTACCTGACCGGCATGGAATTCCTCCGCTTCTACGGACGTCTCGCCGGCCTGTCCGGCTCCGGGGTCCGGGAACGCATCGACGAAGTGGTCGGCCTGGCGGGAATCCAGGGGGATTGGCTCGGGCGCAAGCTGCGCACCTACAGCAAGGGCATGCTCCAGCGCATGGGACTGGCCCAGGCCCTCCTGGGCAGGCCGCGGCTGGTGATCCTGGACGAACCCATGTCCGGCCTGGACCCCATGGGCCGCAGGCATGTGCGCAATCTCCTCAAGCAGCTTCACAAGGACGGGGTCACGGTGTTCTATTCGAGCCATGTGCTCAGCGACGTGGAGGCCATCTGCACCCGCCTGGCCATGGTCGTGGGCGGCGAAATCCGGCGCCAGGGCACCGTGGACGAGGTCCTGGCCGGGGAAGAGGCCAGCTACCGCATCCTGCTGTCGGCGGACCTCCGGACCGGCGCCTGGCCGAGGGAATTGGGGGAGCAGGGCGACGCCCGCACGATCCTGTGCCGCACTCCCCAGGACCGGGACGCCTTCCTCCGGTGGGCCACCTCCCAGGGCCTCGGCGTGGACGAGATCCGGCGCGTGCGGCAATCCCTCGAGGACGTTCTGGCCATCGAAGTGGGGAGGCATCCGTGAAATCCATCCTGATCATCGCCCGCAACGCCTTCCTGGAATCGGTGCGGGACAAGGTGCTCTACAATCTCGCGTTCTTCGCCCTGGGCCTCATCCTCTTCTCCCTGATGCTGGGGGAATGGTCCATCTTCGCGCGGGAGGCGGTCATCAAGGATTTCACCCTGGCGGTGATGTCCATCGTGGGCCTGCTCATGGCAATCTTCGTCGGCATCGGGCTCATCCAGAAGGAGATCCAGCGCAAGACCGTGCTCACCCTGCTGGCCAAGCCCCTGCCGCGCTGGCATTTCCTCGTGGGCAAGTATATCGGGCTTCTCATGGTATTGGCCGTCAACCTGGCGGTGATGACCCTGTGCTTCTTCCTGGTGCTGCACTTCGTCGGCGGCGGCGTGCGGCCGCGCCTGCTCCTGGCCATCTACCTCATTTTCGTGGAGATGGCGGTGGTGGTGGCCGCGGCGCTCCTGTTCTCCGCCTTCTCGACCCCGACCCTGAGCGCCCTGTTCACCTTGGGGTTGTACGTGGCCGGCCACCTGGCCGGCGACATCGCCAACCATCTGTCCTTCGTGCGCCGGTACGGCGAGCGCCTGCCCGGCTCCCCGGTCGTCTCGGAATGGCAGGAGAAGCTCATCCAGCTCATCTACTACGCCATTCCGAACCTGGAGAATTTCAATATCCGCGGCCGCATCGTCTACGACCTCCCCCTCGGCGACAATTACGTGCTCTTCACCAGCCTGCACGGGGCCGCATACATCGGAGCCTACCTGTTGATCGCCTGCCTGTGGTTCAACCGGCGGGATTTCATTTGAAGGAGAGGTGAAGAAGTTTTCAGTTTTAGTGGGGAAGCGGATGGTATCAGCTATGAATCCGTCCGGGTATTCCAATACTCCTGGGACTTCCCCAACTAAAAACTGAAAACTGAAAACTGAAAACTCGGGGGCGGGGCTTTCCGCCAGGCGACCAGTCCCATCCCAGTCTCTCACTCCGCCTCGAGAATCCCCTCCAAGGGATACCCGGCTTCCAGGCGGTGCTCTGCGCCCGAGGACATCAGCCGGCTCGACCACAGGCCGAAGCCCTGGATCGGGATTTCGTGCATCGAAAACAGGGAGTTGTCGACTATGTACCGGCCGATCCACGGGGCGCGGGCGTCCTTGACCCGGGCCAGGGTCACATGGGGATGGAATTTGCGGGTTTCAGGCTCCACGCCGCGTTTCACCAGCAGGCTTTCGATGCGGTTCCGCAGACGGACCAGTTCCGGGTTCTCGCCCACGCCGGCCCAGAGGGTCTCGGGATCGCCGCGCTTGGGGAAATGGCCGACACCCTTCAGGGTCAGGTAGAAGGACGGGCTCCGGAGCCCTCCCAGGGCTTCGCGGATGGATTGGAACAGGCTCTCTTCCACCTCGCCGATGAATCGCAGCGTGAGATGCATCTGGTCCGGCGGCACCCACGCGGCCCCCGGGAGGCCGTAGGACATCCCGGCCAGCCTTTCCTTGACCGATTCCGGCAGCTCGGCCGCCACGAACAGCCTAGGCATCGGAGCTTTCCTTCCGGATCCACTCCAGGTACTCCGGGTTGCCGCCGGCGAGGGGCCAGACGGCGACGCAGGGGCAGGCGTAACTATGCATGGCCTTGATCGTTTCGACGACGGCCTGGGTGCGGGAGGCGTCGGTCTTGACCAGGAGGACGGATTCGGCGGCTTCCTCCAGCTTGCCTTCCCAGCGGTAGATGCTCTGCATCCCGTCCAGGATGTTCACGCAGGCTGCCAGGCGTGATTCCACCAGGGCCCGGCCGATGCGCTGGGCCTCGTCCCTGTCCCGGGTGGTGACATAGGCGAACACGGCGGACATCCTAGAATTAAGGTAAAAGGTCGCGTCGGGGCCGTAAAGCCCGGGTCCGGAGGCGCCTGGAGCCTCTTTGGGAATCCCCGCTGCCGGAAGGAGAACAGATTCACTCTTTCCGGAGATGAATATCCGGCCCTTGCGGAATAGCTTTTTGGTATGATATTGGGAATTATTCCCATGGCCCTCCCTTGCCGCCTCTTCGCGCCCGCGGCGCGCCGGTCCACGCTTGCGCTCGCAGGAATCCTCGCGTTGCTTCCTGCCCTGGCCGGCGCCTTCGTCACCTTGGACACCTCGGCCGCATCTTCCGCTCCGTCCCAATCGCCCGCGGCCGCCGACTCGTCGGCCCGATCGGGAGCGGTCCGGGATTCCGCGGATACCACCCCGGGCGTCGCTCCGGCGGGAACCGATCCCGTGCCGGCGACGCGACCGGAGGCCCGGACGGCGCCGGCAAACCCGCCGGCCCGGCCGCATTTCCGGACCGTGCTGTTCCTGAGTGCCGACAACATGCTGGTGTACGCCTATCTCGGGGCCTTGAAGGCCCTGGAAGAGTTCAAGGTGGAGCCTGACCTGGTGGTGGTGGAAGGCAAGGCCGTGGTCGTCGGGGCCGCATGGGCCCTCGATTACCGCAGCGCCCGCGTGGAGGAGAAGCTTCTGGAGCGGCCGCTGTCCGGATACCTGACGCCGCACCGCCAGCACGGGAACATGGCCTCGCGCTTCACGCCTTTCGGCCCGGATCCGATCCAGATCGAAGTGCCCCTGAGCCTGCAGAGCCTGCAGGCTCCGGATCTCCAATGGAACGATGCCCCGTCCCGGGAAGGGGATGAATACCTGCACCTCTCCTGGATGGTCGCCAAGCTCACACATGACGCTCCCGGAGGGCCGGTGGAAGACCTGCGGGACGCCCCCAGGCCGCTGGCCGTCCAGGTGGCCGATCTCGACGAGGAGAGGGGCAAGGTGTTGATGGAGGGCAACCTTCAGAGCCTGCTCAAGGCGGGACTGCTGCCCGCGGAGGCCGTGCGCCGCCGCAAACGGCTATGGCCCTATGCCCCCGGAACGCTCCTTTCGGGACAGGCCCTGCTTCCGGCCGGCCTTCCCTTCACCTATGATCGGCTTATCGTCATCCAGCCCAGCCGCCATCTGCGTCCGCCGTCCCTGGAGGAGCGCGCGGAGCCCTGGCGGGACTCGCTGGAGCAGAAATTCAGGATCCGCTCCGCCTCCGCGGCGGGCGGGGACGGCGATCCCTCCCGCGGCGCCGGGAATGTGCTGCGCATCGAGCTCAACCCGGATCCCGGCTTCGACAACGGTTCTCGGGACCCCAAGGCATGGATGGACCTGGGATACGCTTCCACGCTCCGCTCCATGGACGTCCTGATTTCCACCCTGGGCCGGGCCGGCGCGGACGGCGCCGCCGAACGGAAGGGATCCGGCCGCAACGGTGCCGGGGCTGGGAAGCAGGACCGCGGAAGCTCAGCAGGGAGCACACCTGCCCCTGCCTTGCCGCCGCCCCTGGGCCTCGATCGTCTCACCGTGAACCCCCTGGCATCCGGAGGCCGGCAATTGCTCCAGGATCTGGTGCGGCAATCGGCGGACGAGTCCGGGGACTCCAGCGGTGAGGCGCCCATCTCCGATCTCGTCCGCTCCGGCTATTATTCCGATCTGGACGTGGAATGGGTGCCCAGTCCGGCAGGGGAGCTGCCGGCGCTGGTCTTCGACGCCCGGGAGAAGTCGCGCCTTCTGTTCCAGGCGGCCGCCAATGCCGCGAACGCCGGGGAGGACCTTCCCGACAGGGGACCGGAAGTCTATTCCGCCCTGATTTGGAGCGAGCCCTTCTACGTGCCCTTCCGGGCCGAGGGCGCCATCCTCCTGGGAGGCCATCGCCCGGGGTACTCGGGGCGCTTCCTGGTCGAGCCCATCTATCCGATGCACCTGGAGATCGGCATCAGCCGCAAGGACTGGCGCATCCGCTTTCCCGTTCCGCCGACGAATACCCTGGACCTGGTCCCTTTCGCCTTCCGGGCGGATCGGCGCCGCAGCGAAATCTTCCTCAACCTGCTGCCCTTCCAGGGGCTGCGCCTTTCCACGGCCATCCAGAAGCACGAGATGACCGACAGGACCGAGTACGAGGCGGAGGACCCGGATTCGAACGACATGGAACCGCAGCGGAAGTTCGAAAGCACCGATTTCCAGCAGACCGGATTCCTGGGTCTCGGTCAGCCCGGCGCCTCGGGCGTGTACCGCCACTCGCTCTGGCTGCGTTACCGCAACCTGAACCGGGAGAACCTGTTCGGACCCGTGAAATATTCGTTCTCCAGCCTGGAAGCGCGCGTCCGGCTCAGCCTGGGGGATTTCCGGATTTACGACCAATATTATTGGTCCGATAAGGACGTCGAGGACCTGGTGCTCTTCGACTACATGGAGTCGGGCGAGATCAGCGCCTATTCCTTCCAGGACGAATTCTTCTACAGTTCCCTGCGGGCCCCGCATTTCCAGAACGTGCAGGCCGAGTACGCCCCGACCCTGGGAAAATTCGGATTGCGCCTGCTGGCGGGCGGGTTCCAGACCTACGGCAGGAGCCTGAATCCCTTCCTCGGGGTGGATTTCTCCCGGTGGTACTGGGAAGCCCAGGTTTCCTATGCCACTCCCGTGGGGCCTCTCCGCGCCGGCCTGGCGGGCTTGGAAGACGATTCGGCCATCTATTTCATCCGCATCGGCGCCGACCTGGATCTGGACCGGGACGGCCCTGAGGATTGAAAGCCTGCCGTCCCGCCCGGGTCGGCCCTGAGGATTGAAAGCCTGCCGTCCCGCTTCGCGGGCGCCTAGCCTCCGATCTGGTTCATGGGCTGGGGAATCCGGGGCAGGCGTCCCGTCGGCTTGAGAGCCATCACCTCCCGGAGGATGTCCGGGTAGTCCGCGGGGGCGCGGCCCTTTAGGGACACCCCCGTGTCCGAGAACAGGCAGGAACGGAGCTTCCCGGTGGCCGACAGCCGCAGGCGGGAGCAGGCCCCGCAGAAGGGCTTGGTTTCCGAGGCGATGAACCCCAGGCGTCCGCCGCCGGACGTGCGGTAGACGAAGGCGGTGGCGTCGGCTTCGACGCGTTCGGGGATCAGGTCCGTGTCCGCCTGCAGGGTCCGGATCATCTCGTCCGCGGGAACGAACCGCCTGCCA
>CBILQL010000328.1:0-6215 GCA_966238865.1 uncultured bacterium | reverse complement strand
GCGGTGGCCGGCCTGGGCGCCTACCACGGCCTGGCTCCCGCCAGGGACGGGCGGAGGTCCGTGGCCATGGTCTCGCCGAAGGGGCCCGTCAGGGAGAGGCCGCCCGTGCCGCCCATGCCGCCTTCGCCGCCCGCGCGCGCGGGCTTGAGGAGCGGGAACACCAGCTCGGCGAAGCGGGAGGCCTCCTCGAGATGGGGATAGCCGGAGAAGATGAAGGAGTCGAGCCCCAGGGCTGCGTACTCGCGGATGCGGGCGGCGACGGTCTCGGGGTCGCCGACCAGGGCCGTGCCGGCCCCGCCGCGCACCAGGCCCACGCCGGCCCACAGGTTGGGGCTCACCTCCAGGGACTCGCGGCCGCCCCGGTTGCCTTTGTTGAGGGCCAGCATGCGCTGCTGCCCGTGGGAATCCATGCGCGACAGGGCCTTCTGGGCCGCGGCCACGGTGGCGTCGTCCAGGCGGCTGATGAGGCGGTCGGCGGCCTCCCAGGCCTCCTCGGCCGTCTCGCGCACGATCACGTGGAGGCGGATGCCGAAGCGCAGGGTGCGGCCCTCGGCCGCGGCCAGGGCGCGCACCGCGGCGATCTTTTCGGCCACCTGGGCCGGCGGCTCGCCCCAGGTGAGGTAGACGTCCACGTGCCTGGCGGCCACCTGCATGGCCGCCGGCGAGGTGCCGCCGAAGTAGAGGGGCGGATAGGGCCCCTGCACCGGCGGGAACAGCACCTTGGCGCCCTTGGCCTGCACGTGATCGCCGGCGAAGTCGACCACCTTGCCCTGCAGGACGTCGCGCCACACGGAGAGGAACTCGTCGGTCAGATCGTAGCGCTCGTCGTGCCGGAGGAAAATGCCCTCGCCTTCCAGCTCCACCGGGTCGCCGCCGGCCACCACGTTGATGAGGAGGCGGCCGCCCGAGAGGCGGTCGAAGGTCGCCGCCATGCGGGCCGCCAGGGCCGGCGTGGTGAGGCCGGGCCGCACCGCCACCAGGAACTTCATGCGCCGGGTGTGGGACAGCAGGCTGGAGGCCACCACCCAGGCGTCCTCGCAGGACCGCCCGGTGGGAAGCAGCGCGCCCGCGTAGCCGAGCTCGTCGACGGCGGCCGCTATCTGCTTCAGATAGGCGAGGTTGGTCTCCCGGGCGCCGGTCGCGGTTCCGAGGTACCTTCCGTCGCCGTGGGTGGGGATGAACCAGAACAGATCCATGTCGCGCTTCCTCCTGCTGTCCGATGCCTGCGTCGTCTTCCCGTTACGGTCCTATTCCGCCGTCGCCGCCGCCGTCGCGGATCCCGCGGCCTTGCCCGCAACTTTCCCGGCGCCCGCGGCCTTGGGAGACTTGGCGGGCACCCATTGCGCGTCCTTCAGCACCAGGGCCTTGGGGATGAGTCCCAGGCCGTGGAAGACGTCGGCGATCTTCTGCTGCTCCGCGATCTTCGCGTCGGTGATGATCTCGACGCCCAGGCCCAGGCGCTTGACCAGGGGCTCCAGGATCCCGACGCTCAGGCCCACTTCCGGGGACAGCTGGGCGGCGGCTTCGCGGGGATTCTCCAGGGCGAACCTGTCGGCGGCGGCGATGGCCTCGATGAAGGCATGCACAACATCGGGATGGGCGGCGGTGAAGTCGCGGGTCGAGAAATAGAACTGGGTGTTGGCGACCAGCCCCTTGCCGTCCAGCAGGGTCTTGGCGCCGAGCTGGGCCTGGGCCGCGCCGAGGAAAGGGTCCCAGATGGCCCAGGCGTCCACGCTGCCGCGTTCGAAGGCGGCGCGCGCGTCGGGAGGCGGCAGGAAGACGGTCTGGACGTCCTTGTAGGCAACTCCGGCCTTCTCCAGGGCCTTCACCAGGAAGTAGTGGACGTTGGATCCCTTGTTGAGCGCCACCTTCCTGCCCTTGAGTTCCGCCACCGATTTGATGGGGGAATCCTTGGGAACGAGGATGGCTTCGCCTTCCGGCGACGGCGGCTCGTGGGCGATGTAGAGGAGCGGGGCATTCGCGGCCTGGGCGAAGATGGGAGGCGCCTCGCCGGTGGTTCCGAAGTCCAGGCTGCCCGCGTTCAGGGCTTCCAGGAGGACGGGGCCGGCCACGAACAGCTTCCAATCCACCGTCCAGCCCTTGGCGGCCAGGGCCTTCTCGAGGGTGCCCTGGGTCTTGAGGGCGATCAGGGAACCGTACTTCTGGTAGCCGATGCGGACGACCTTGCCGTCCTTGGCGGACGTTGACTTGGCGGCCGGGGCGGCGGGCGCGCCGACGGCCAACTGGACCGCGGCGGCCAGGGCCGCGAGGGAGAGGGACAGGGACTTCATAGGTGCTCCTTAAGGTTTGCCGCCCTTTCTCGGGCGGCTCTTCCTCCGGAGGACCGGTCGGAGCCGATGATGGATGTTCGCTCTGTCGCTGGCCTTCCCATTCGCCGGGTCCGGCCTAGCGTCGGTTGTATCCGGGGGTCCGGTACATCAACCTATCAAATCTATATGCTAAGTCGAATTTACATCGTGGAACAGGGTTTTGGCAAGGGGCGGGCGAAAATTTTCCCGCCTTGAATGCCGCCGGGTCTGTCCAGCCGAGAATGACCAGATTAGGGCAGAGCGATGCTCGAGGATTCGGGCGAAGTGGTGAGCTGGAGTTTCCCAAGCCGAAACCGACAGCCGTTACTGCTATTCTGTTTTACAAGCAATGGATTTTTCGATCTTCCCATTGGGGTTGTAATAGCTCACTTCCCATGTGGACAAGGCACCTGTCTTGTCATACACATTTGCCCTTGTTCTGGCCGAAGTCTCCCTGATATTCACGGTTCTCCAAAGCACAATTCCACTGCTGTCATATTGAATGCCTTCCATCCAAAACCCATATTCGTCATAGATGTTTTTTCCGAGAATCCAGATGGCGTCGCCTTTCTTCGAATCAATCCGGATGAGGAGGCCTTGTTCGTTGTAGGTAAGGATTGATTCGATGGAAATCGTCGAATCGAACGAATAGTACACGACTCTTTCCGTCCGGTTTTCGTCGTTCAAATGTGCGATTGAAAAGGTAGCGGTTTCGTCCTCACACGCGAATGCCCGAATCTCCTTGCCGCCGGCATTTTTTTCAATGGATTGACAAGCGGTATCTCCGGCGGGATTCGAGTTGTAATTGATCCAAATCGATCGTGTCAGGAATCCTGTTGAATCGTATTCGAAATATTCCCTGCTTGTCGTGTCTCCGTCCCTGTCCACAACCAGGATGGAAGCCAGGCTGTCCTTGTCGTCATATCGGTGATAGCGCGAAAATTCATATTCTCCCGATTCGCATGGATCATAACGGGATTCGGCACCGGATTCAAATAGACAGGACTGGAACGGCATGCAGAGAAGCATCGGGAAAAGGATCGGCCGGATAGGCTTCGTCATGCATCAAATGGTAAGGATTTGCGTGATGGAAATCAATTTTTCCAGCCCTTCCAATGGGAAGGCGGCCTCAAGGATCAGGCCGGTGCGCCGCCCTGGACGTCCTTGCGCCTGCGGGACATCTCGACGCGCTTCTCCACGATGGCCTTGGCGACCAAAGTGAGCAGGGCCAGGAAGCAGAGCAGGGAGGCGGCGGCGAAGGCCTCCATGTACTTGTACTCGTTGTAGAGGATCTCCACCTGCAGGGGCAGGGTGGTGGTGAGGCCGCGGATGTGGCCCGAGACCACGGAGACGGCGCCGAACTCGCCCATGGCGCGGGCGTTGGTGAGGATGACGCCGTACAGGACGCCCCACTTGATGTTGGGCAAGGTGACGTGCCAGAAGGTCTGCCAGCCGCTGGCGCCCAGGGTGAGGGCCGCCTCCTCCTCGTCCTTGCCCTGCTCCTCCATGAGGGGGATGAGCTCGCGGGCCACGATTGGGAAGGTGATGAACACCGTGGCCAGGACGATGCCGGGCACGGCGAAGATGATCTTGAGGTCGTGGGCGTCGAGCCAGGGACCCAGCCACCCCTGCTTGCCGAAGAGCAGCACGTAGATGAGCCCGCTCACCACGGGCGAGACCGCGAACGGCAGATCGATGAGGGTGGTGAGGATCCCCTTGCCGGGGAAGTCGAACTTGGCGATGGCCCAGGCCGCGGCCACGCCGAAGGTGAGGTTCAAGGGCACGGCGATGGCGGCGATGAGCAAGGTGAGCCGGATGGCGGCCAGGGTGTCGGAGTCCTGGAAGGAATGGAGGTACAGGGCGTAGCCCTTCTCGAAGGCATTGATGAAGACGGTGACCAGGGGCACGAAAAGCACCAGGAACAGGTAGCCGAGCGCCGCGGCGATGAGCAGCCACTGGATCCAGCGCGCTTCGGAAGTGGCCCCCCGCTTGGCGGAGACGTGGCGATCCGCGGCGGGGCGCGCCGTGCCCGGGAAGGAGGCGGCTGTCCTGGATGCGGTGGGGCTGTCGGTCATGGCGTTACCGGACGGGCGTCTTGCCGCTCGCCCATTTCTGCAGGAGGTTGATGCCGAGGAGCAGGGTGAAGGAGAGGACCATCATCATGCTGGCCACCGCGGGGGCCCCGGCATAGTCGTACTGCTCCAGCGTGCTCACGATGAGGAGGGGGACGATCTCCGTCTCCAGGGGCATGTTGCCGGCGATGAAGATCACCGAGCCGTACTCGCCCAGGGCGCGGGCGAAGGCCAGCGAGATCCCGGTGAACAGGGAGGGCAGGAGGGCGGGCAGGATGACCCGGGTGAAGGTCTGCCAGCGGTTGGCCCCGAGGGAGGAGGCAGCCTCCTCCAGCTCCTTGTCGAAGTCCTCCAGCACCGGCTGCAGGGTGCGCACCACGAAAGGGAGCCCGATGAAGATGAGGGCCACGGTCACGCCCAGGGACGTGTAGGCCACCTGGATGCCGATTTTTTCGAGGTGCTCGCCGATCCAGCCGGTCGGGGCGTAGACGGCGGTGAGGGCGATGCCGGCCACCGCCGTGGGGAGCGCGAAGGGCAGGTCGACCAGGGAATCGAGGAAGCCCTTGCCCGGGAACTTGTAACGCACCAGCACCCAGGCGACGAGGAGGCCGAACACGGCGTTGATCAGGGCCGCCGCCGCCGAGGCGAGCAGGGTGAGCCGGAAGGCCATGAGGACCTGCCGGTCGGAGAGGATGGCGAAGAACTGGTCCCAGGTGAGGGAGGACGCCTTGATGAAGGTCGCGGACAGCGGGATGAGGACGATGAGGCTGAGATAGAAGAGCGAGTACCCCAGGGTCAGCCCGAAACCCGGGATGACGCCGGAGCGTCCGGATCGGCGGGAGCGCGCCGGAGAGGAGGCCGGCGCGCCCGGAACGGCGCCCTGGACGGGCGCCGATGTCCCCGAGGGGCTCAACGCGACCCCTTGAAGATCTGGTCGTAGACGCCGTTGTCGGCGAAGTGCACCTTGCCGGCCTTGGACCAGCCGCCGAACACCTCGTCGATCGTGAACAGCTCGAGCTTGGGGAACTGCTTGGCGTACTTGGCGACCGCCTTCTCGGAGGTGGGGCGGTAGTAGTTGCGGCCGATGATGTCCTGGCCCTCCTCGGAGTAGAGGTATTCCAGGTAGGCCTTGGCCACCTTGTAGGTGCCCTTCTTCTTGGCCACGCGCTCCACTACCGTCACGGGCGGCTCGGCCAGGATGCTCACCGAGGGCAGGACCAGCTCCACCTTGTCGCCGCCCAGCTCCTTGATGGCGAGGAGCGCCTCGTTCTCCCAGGAGATGTACACGTCGCCGATGCGGCGCTGCACGAAGGTAGTCGTCGAGCCGCGGGCGCCGGCGTCCAGCACGGGCACGTTCTTGTACAGCTTGGCCACGAAATCGCGGGCCTTGGCGGAGTCGTTGCCGTTGTGCTTGAGGGCGTAGCCCCAGGCCGCCAGGTAGTTCCAGCGGGCGCCGCCGGAGGTCTTGGGGTTGGGGGTGATGACCTTGATCCCGGGCTTCACCAGGTCGTCCCAGTCCTTGATGCCCTTGGGATTGCCCTTGCGCACCAGGAAGACGATGGTGGAGGTGTACGGGGAGCTGTTGAGCGGGAACTGCTTCTGCCAGTCCTTGGGGATGAGCTGGGCCCGCTCGTGCAGCGGGTCGATGTCGCCGGCCAGGGCCAGGGTGGCCACGTCCGCGTCCAGGCCGTCGATGATGGAGCGGGCCTGCTTGCCCGAGCCGCCGTGGGACTGGGAAATGGTGACGTCCTCGCCGGCGGTCGCCTTCCAATGCTTGACGAAGGCGGCGTTGAAATCGGCGTACAGCTCGCGGGTCGGATCGTAGGACACGTTG